>CABTZP010000065.1 GCA_902489375.1 uncultured Tissierellia bacterium
ATGCCGTCTTCTGCTTGAAAAAAACAACAACAACAGAAAAATTGGGTTTTGTCGGACGGGAGGAAGGGATTTCCGCTCAGGCCGTTTGCCTCCTTTTACCCTTTTCGGCGTATTAAATATCTGATAAGATGAAATTCCGCTATAGAGAAAGACCGGACAGGGGCTTTTCCTTTCCGAGTCACTGAAGAGGAAAGAGCGGATCATTGAAAGCCTTTAAAACATACAATGTATAAAAATTGTAGTGTACAGGTAAGATCGATCAGGATAGGATGGGAGCAAGGCCCCCGTGCCTGTATATTTGCAGATTGAACCGACGCTTGGGCGGGCTGAAACAGCCTTCCCCCGCGACCAATAAAGGAGGAACAAAATGACATTAAGTCATCGGATTCTCTCATCAGAATCCATTACCGAAGGGCATCCCGATAAGCTGTGTGATCAAATTGCGGATGCGATTTTGGATGAGACCTTGCGACAGGATCCGGATGCTCATGTTGCCTGTGAAGTAACGGCCTGCAGCGGCCTTATCTACATCATGGGCGAACTTTCTACGACCGCGTACGTCGACATGGAATCGGTCACCCGGAAAAAACTGGAGGAAATTGGTTATACAACCGCTGAATCCGGGATAGACGGCCGGCACTGTGCCATTATTTCTGCGGTAACGGAGCAGTCCGGAGACATTGCCCAGGGCGTCAATCTTTCGGAAGAAGCCCGCGAAGGGGAGACAGACCTCGATAGCAAAATTGGCGCCGGAGATCAGGGAATGATGTTTGGTTATGCCACAAATGAAACCCCGCAATACCTGCCCGCTCCCTACGTCTTTGCGACAAAACTGGCCAAACGATTAGCTCAGGTCCGAAAAGAAGGGGTCATTTCTCACCTCCGCCCAGACGGAAAGACCCAGGTTTCAGTGGAATATATTGATGGCAAGCCCAGCCGGATCCGTTCGATTCTGATTTCCGCCCAGCATGATCCGGACCTGTCCATGGAAAAGCTAAAAGAAGAACTCTGGACCAACGTCGTCATCCCAACGGTCGATCAGACGCTCCTGGATTCCGAGACGAAATTTTTCGTCAATCCGACTGGACGATTTGAAATTGGCGGCCCTCAGGCGGATGCTGGCCTGACCGGGCGGAAGATCATTGCGGACACCTACGGGGGCATGGCCCATCATGGCGGGGGCGCCTTCTCAGGCAAGGATCCCTCAAAAGTTGACCGTTCGGCCTCCTATTATGCCCGCTATGCGGCCAAAAACATGGTTGCCGCCGGCCTTTGCGACCGCTGTGAGATTGAAGTCGCCTATGCCATCGGCCGGGCCGAACCCTTTTCCCTTGACATTGATGCCTTTGGAACCAGCTCCTTTTCGGATGACCAGCTCCTGGAAATTCTAAAAGAAGCCTTTGATTTCCGTCCGGCCTCGATCGTCCGGCAGCTGGATTTAAAGCGGCCGATCTATTCAAAAACAGCTGCTTATGGTCATTTCGGACGGGATGAAGAAACCTTCACCTGGGAGAAGCTGGACCGGGTTGAGCGCTTAAAACAGATTGCGCAAAAAGTTCGGTAAATTTCAGTAAGACCTTTGTTTTTGTGCCTTGAGGAAGCAAAGGGCTTTTCAAAAATCGCTGATCCGGAGGGAAAATGGGCAAATTTCGCAGTTACATGGCAATTGATATGGGAACATCCTGCACCCTGGTGTATACCCGGGCAAAGGGAGTTCTCTTAAACGAACCTTCAATCGTTGCCCAGGATACCTTTACCGAAAAGATTGTGGCGGTGGGGGAGGAGGCCAAGCGGATGCTGGGCCGTACCCCAGGGAATATCAAGGCCAAATCTCCTTTGGAAAACGGGGTCATTGCCGACTATCCCTCGACGGAAAAAATGTTGGATTATTTTATCCACAAAACCGCTGGAAAAACCTTTTTTAAGCCGGATGTGGTTTTTTGCGTTCCCTCCCGGGCAACGCAGGTGCAAAACCGGGCCCTTGTTCTTGCTGCGCAAACAGCCGGGGCGCACTCGGTTTTTCTCATTGAGCAGCCTTTGGCGGCTGCCCTGGGATCCGGCTTTGACATTGGGGCGCCGGGCGGAAACATGGTCGTGGATATTGGCGGCGGATCAACCGATATTGCCGTGATTTCCATGGGAACCATTGTGGTTTCTCATTCCCTTCGCTTGGCGGGTATGGCTTTTGATCAGGCGATTAAAGATTATGTTCGTCATGAATACGGTCTTTTGATTGGCGACCGGATGGCCGAAGATCTCAAAATTCGCGCCGGTTCCCTAACGAATTTAAGCAAGGAAGAAACGATTGAAGCTCGGGGTAGAAGCTTGATGGATGGGCTGCCCAAAAGTATTTACCTTGGTTTAACGGATATTACCCAGGCCCTGGAACCGGTTTTCACCAAAATTATTGCCGGGATCCAGCAGGTCCTTTCTTATACTCCTCCGGAGCTTTCTGCCGATTTAAACGATCATGGGATTCTTCTGACTGGAGGCGGTTCTCTCGTCAGAGGCTTAGACAATCAAATCCGAAGGGATCTGATGGTAAAGATTATTCACGGTGATCATCCGTTAACGGCGGCTGTCCGAGGAACAGGGATGTCGCTAAACTATGTGAAGGAATGGAATCCGACCGATTCAGTCTTTTCCGAAACTACCCGCCGTCAGATTCTCCAGCGGGAGGGACTTCGGAGGCGTTAAAAAAGATAATTTTTTCGCTTTCATTTTTTCTCTGCACGGAAAAGGGCAGTGTTCGAACAGCTTTTTTGCTCGGACACTGCCTTTTTTTTGCCTCAAGCCGCATCCTTTTCCCCAAAAAAAGACCGCCGAAACAAGAGTTTCAGCGGTCTTATCGGGGCGAGAGGATTCGAACCTCCGGCCTCATGGTCCCAAACCACGCGCGCTACCAAGCTGCGCCACGCCCCGAAATATTGAACGACTACAAGAAATGACTATAAGCGATTTTTTTGAAAAAAGCAAATTTTTCGAAGGACTTTCTCTTATTTGGACAGTTTCCCATTATATCCCCCGCAAATGAGACCACCCCTGGTGGAGTTGATGAGAGGAATCCGCAAAGTCCTGTCGCCCGGCGTGATATAATGATAAAATCAGGAAAAAGCGGTTCAGGAAAAGAGAGAGGAGACCAGGGCCTTGATCGACCAAAAAATGCGCAAAATCGCTCATTTCGTTGTAGAAAACGCCAGGCAAGTTTTGATCTTTTTTGCTGTCCTTGTGCTTCTTTGCGCTTTTCTCTCCACCCGGGTCCAGGTGAATTACAAGATGGCGGATTATCTCCCCGAGAATGCGCCGTCCGTAAAAGCCATGAAGGTCATGAAAGATGAGTTTCAGGAACCCATTCCCAACCTTCGCATTGCTCTGCCCAATGCGACCATTCCACAGGTTTTGAATCTTGAAGAAAGACTTCGAAACAATCCCGACGTCCAACTTGTCCTCTGGCTGGACAATTATGTTTCCGTTGAAATGCCCATGGAATTGGTGGAGCCTCGGCTCCTGGGATCCTATTATAAAGTGGAGGAAGCCGGAAAATCAGGAACGGCGCTGATCTCCGTTGCCGTGCAGGCGAAAAATGAAAAAGAAGCCCTGGATCGGATCAAAAAGATGGTGGGCGAAGATGCTCATTACGACGGGGAAATCGTCGACAGCGCTTTTCAGCAAATCGCAACCAGCACAGAAATGGGTCTGGTGATCACCTTTGTCGTTCCGATTTGTCTGATCATCCTTCTTTTAGCGACAAAATCATGGTTGGATCCTCTTTTGATGATCGTTACCATTGGCGTTGCCATTATCCTGAATAATGGAACGAATCTTTTCTTTGGTCAGGTTTCTTTTGTTACGCAGGCGGTTTCAGCCATCCTGCAGCTGGCAGTGTCCATGGACTATACCATCTTTTTTCTGGATGCTTGGTCGGCGAATAAAAAAGCGGGCTATGTTGGGGACGAAGCGCTGGAACTGGCTGTCGTCCGCTCTTCTCAGGCGGTGATCTCTTCCGCCATGACCACCGTCTTCGGCTTTATCGTTCTTGCTTTTATGCGTTTTCGTCTGGGCGCCGATCTGGGCTTTGTCCTTGCGAAAGGCATTGCCTTTAGTTTAATGGCCGTCATTTTCTTTCTTCCCTGCCTGATTAAAGTGACGGAAAAGTGGATTGTCCGCTTCCAGCATCCGCCGATCCTTCCGAATTTTCATAAGGTATCCTCCTTTGTTTTAGCGAAAAGAAGATATCTTCTCTGGATTCTTGTCCTGATCCCCATCGTTTTCATTGCCCAGAAGAAAAATGATTTCACCTATGGAAATGGTCAATTTCCGGAAAAATCACAGATTTATCAAGATCAGGTCTTTATCAATGACCGTTTTAAGCCTAACATGGCGATCGTGGTCCTGGCCCCGCAGGGACAATGGGGAAAGGAAAAAACCATGGTTCGCGCCCTGGCCGATCTTCCCATGGTCGAGTCTATCCTTTCGTATACGGAAATGGTTTCAGAGGCCATTCCTTTTCAGGTGGTTCCTCCCACCGCCCGCTCGACTTTCCTTTCGGAAAAATATTCCCGAATCATCATGAACACAACCAGTCCTGCGGAAGGACCGGAAGCCTTCGATTTAGTGGAAAAAACCCGATCCATCGCCAAAAAATATTATGGCGATGAGGCCCTTATCCTTGGTCAGACGGTGACTATGCTTGATATGAAGGAAACCGTCACCCGGGATAACCGGATCGTAAACCTCCTGGCGATCCTCTCCATCGCCCTGATTATTGCCTTTACCTTTAAATCGGCGGTCTTGCCCCTGATCTTGGTTCTGACGATTGAATTTTCCATCTGGATTAATATGTCCGTTCCCTACTTTACGAAAACCAACCTTTCCTATATTGGCTATCTGATTATTTCGTCGATTCAGTTGGGGGCGACCGTGGACTATGCCATCCTCTATACCAGTAACTATCTTAAAATACGGAAAGAAAAGCCGATGGAAGAAACCATCTATGAAAGTGGCGTGCTTACTTATTCTTCCATTATCACCCCGGCGGTCATTTTGACCTGCGCAGGCTTTATGCTTTACCGGCTCTCCTCTCTGGATGTGGTAAGTGAGCTAGGATCCTGCCTTGCCCGAGGAGCCTTTCTCTCCCTGATCCTCGTTATTTTCCTTCTGCCGGCCTTAATGGGTCAATTCGATCCTTATATTGAAAGGCTGACCAGGGATGCTGATTTTTACCACCCGGCTGGGGCTGCAGTCGAACCGGTTCAATTGGTTTTTTTGGAGAAGCTTCAAGAAAAATTTAGTGCCTGGATTGGGCCGAAGAAAAATAAAAGGGTCAAAAAGGAAAGTGAGCGCATTCTAAAAGAAGAGCGGGAGCAAGCCCTGGTTAACGCTTCGCCCCCAGTTCAGGCCCCGGCCATGGAGCCGGACCCAGCTCGGATGGCCCCTGAAAAAGAAGGCCCCTCGTCTGAAAAAAAGCGATCATTTTTTAAAGAAAAAGCGGCCGCCCGGGGAAAGACAAGGCCTCAAGCGAAAGAAAAAAAACGGGGCTTTTTTAGCCGGCTATTCCATAAAAAGAAAAAAGGACCGAAGGCGGTAAGGAAAAAGTTAGTAGGCAAAAAATCCTTTGTTCCCTCTGTCATTCCGGATCCAAAGAAGAACAATACGGATTTCATTCAGAGCCAGGAAGACCAGGAAATAAGCAATAAAATCAAAGACCTGGTCAAAAAAGCCTACCAAGCTGAGGATGAAAAAACGACGGCTCAAAAAGGGACAGATGAACCGGATCAAGCCCGGATGAAAGAAGATCAAAAGGTGAAGAAGGGAGGAAGACCATGAGACCCGATCCAAAGAAAAAGTTGACCCAGGCCCTTGCCCTCGCGTTGGCGGCCGTGTTATTTTTGCTGCCTCTTACGGAGATCTTCGCGGATAATGCCCCGCCCGCACCGCCGGCTCCGCCTTTACCGGCCAGCTCGTCCGGATCGAAAGACCAATCCTCATCCTCCTCCAGTCAGAAGTCCTCTTCATCAGAAAATGACTTCAATTTGGACTTAAGCCTGGACTTGGAAGGCCCGCCTAAGGAAAAGAAGGAATCGAGCTCATCTTCTTCAGATTCGTCCAGTTCGAACGAACGGTCCGCCGATGACCTGGATCTTTTTAGCGAAGATTCGGGAAAATCAGAGCAGGATGAGGAAGCCTCTTCGGATTTGGAAAATCCGCCCGAAGAAGAGCAATGGGAGGCCGGAGAAGACGGTAACACCCCAAAAGATGAGATTGTCTATGTTTCCATGGCCCCCGATGGGCAGACAAAGGGAATATATGTCGTCAATTCCTTTAACCTCGACAGCGATCAGACGATTACGGACTATGGGAAGTACTCCCGCATTACCAACCTTACCAATATGAAGGAAATGCAGAGGGACGGAGAGAAGATCACAGTGGATGCCCAGGAGGGTCAGTTCTTTTACCAAGGGGATAATCCCCGAGGGGAGCTTCCCTGGGACATTGAAGTCGATTACCGGATAAATGGAAAGTCGATGCGTGTTGAGGAGATGGGCGGTCAGAAAGGGGAAGTGGAAATCTACGGAAAAGTAACGCCCAACCCCAAGGCCAACGAAGCATATACCAAATATTATCTGGCCCAGGTTTCCCTTTCTTTCGATACCCGAAAGGTCCATATTACCGATCCTTCCGGCGCGGAAGTCGCCTATGCCGGCTCGACCGAGACCCTCAATTTTCTCGTGATGCCGGAGGAATCGCTTCAGTTCGTCATTAAGCTTGATACCGAAAATTTTGCCATAGACGGGATCACCGTGGGCGGGATCCCCTTTAACATTAAGGTAGACCTGCCCGATACCGATAAGATGACGGAAGGTCTGAAAAAATTTGAAAAAGCCATTTCCGCTTTAAATGCCGGAGCAGAAAACATTTCCAAGGGCGGGACCGCATTAAATGAAAGCACGATGAAGCTTTATAAGGGCGTGAAGGAAATCCAGGAAGGGATCCACAAGTCCGTTGAGGGACAAAAGAAGATTGTCGATGCCAGCCAGAAACTCAATGAGGGGATGGCAAAATACGATGAGGGCGTGGGGAAGGCAATCAGCCAGCTTACGGATGGCGCCAAACAACTGACTCAATTGAAAGAGGGCCTGGGCAAACTTCAGGATGGGTCGAATAAGCTGACCGACGGGATGACAAAATATAAGACAGGTCTAACCGAGTATACCGGCGGCGTATCTAAAATCAGTGCCAGTATGAAAACTTACTCGGAAGGAATGAATAAAATTGCTGAGGCTTCTGACAAAATCACCAGCGGAGGAAAGCAAATCAAAGAAGGAATCTCCGATGCCCAAAAGCTCGCTTCTTCTTTGGACGATTTCGATATCAACCAGCAAAAAGAA
>CABTZP010000066.1 GCA_902489375.1 uncultured Tissierellia bacterium
GCATTGGCCGCCTTCGCCGCCTGAACCACTTCTTCATCCGTCGCGTCCAATCTTCCCAGCCGAATGTTATCAGCAATGGTTCCTTTAAAGAGGTCCACGTCCTGGAGGACGTAGGCCATCACCGCCCGAAGATCGAATTTGTTGATCTGTCGGATATCAATCCCATCCAAAGTGATTGTCCCGTCTCCATATTCATAGAAACGGTTGATCAGAGACGTAATCGTGGTCTTTCCCGCCCCGGTTGAACCGACCAGGGCGATTTTCTGGCCGGGTTTGGCGTAAAGGGAAAGATTTTGAAGGGTCTTTTCCCTGGAATCATAGGAAAAATCAACCTCATGAAACTCCACATAGCCCCGGGCCGGGATATACTGTAATTTTCCGTCTTTTCCGGGCAAGGCCCAGTAAACCAGGTCTTTTTCCTCATCCCCCTTTGCGGTGTGTCCGGTTAAAAAGACCTTTTTTTCTTTTTCCGCTTCCGTCAAAACTTTTCCCTTCCGGTCCGTCAGACGAACTTCCCCTTCCATCTCCTCTTCGGGAAGGTCCAGGATCCGGAAAATTCGTTCGGCCCCGGCGATCGCGGCAAAAAGGAAGTTCAGCTCCTGGGCCACCATCGTGATCGGGCCGGAAATATTGCGGGAATACTGGAGATAGGCGGCGATATTGCCGATGGTCATGGTCCCGGCAACAGCGGCAAAGCCTCCAAAGATAGCTACCACCCCATAAAGCACAAAGGCCATATTGCCCATGACAGGATAAGCCACCATGCCAAAGGTCATGGCAGAGGTGGATTTTTTTCGAAGATTTTCACTGCGCTCGTTAAAAAGGGCCATGGCCCTTTCTTGGAAGTTGAAAATGGTCACGACCTTTTGGGCCTTCATCATCTCCTCGACATAGGAATTGAGGTTGGCCAGGTCCGCCTGCCTTTCCTTGTAATAGCGGGAAGACTTTTTTAGGATCATCCGAACAAGGAAAAAGAAGAAGACTAGGATGACCAGGACCAGAAAGGTCAGCTTCCAGTTCAGAACAAACATCATTACCAGGGTGCCCGTAAAGGTCAGAACGGAGAGAATCGCCTGAGCAACGGATTCCTGAAGGGCGTAGGTGATGGTGTCAATATCGTTGGTAAAGGTCGACATCAGATCGCCAATTGGATTGGTGTCGTAGAAGGGAATCGGCAGGCGGACCATCTTTGCGGAAAGGTCTTTTCGGATAAGAAAAATGGTCTCCTGGGCAAGGTTGGCGAGGAGCCTGGCCCCTTGGTAGGAGCCCACAATGATCACAACGCCTAAAAGGACCATCCCCCCGAGATATCGGTAGAATTTTCCCAAATCTTTTTCGACAGCGACCGCATCGACGACCGGTGAGATCATGGCGTTGGAAAAAACCTGGGCGAGGGTTCCGATCGTAATGAGGAGAAGGCCCAGAGTCAAGGTTTTTTTATTGTATTTAAAATAGGAAAAAAGCCGAGCCATGGTTTTTGCCGGATGGGTGGGCTGAAAGCTTTGGGCTTCTCTATTGGAACCGGTCATTGTGATAGACCTCCCTTTTGGCATTGTGCGATTTCTCGGTAGATGGGCGATTTTTCCATCAGCTCTTGATGGGGGCCAAAAGACTCCACCCTTCCCTCTTCCATGACAATAATCTGATCAAAGTCCTTGATCGAGGCGATGCGCTGGGAAACCATAAAAACCGTGATCCCGGAAAAGGACTCCTGAATGCTTTGCCGAAGTCTTTCATCCGTTTCCATGTCCAGAGCTGAAGCGGCATCGTCGAAAATCAGAATTTTAGGTTTCTTTAAAAGGGCACGGGCAATCGTCAGCCGCTGCTTCTGGCCGCCGGAAAAGTTTGCACCCGCCTGGGCCACGGGCGCATCCAAAAGCTCAGGATATTCTTTCACAAACTCCCAGGCCTGAGCAGCTTTGAGGGCCAGAATCATTTCTCCTTCAGTCGCTTTGGGATTTCCCCAGTAAAGATTCGAACGAATGGTCCCGGATACCAAAATATTCTCCTGGAAGACATAAGAAATGGCATCTCTGAGGGTCTTGGGATCATAGTCCTTCACATCTACCCCGCCGACAAGAACCTGTCCCTTTTCCACATCGTAGAGTCTCGGAATCATCTGTATTAGGGTTGATTTGGAAGATCCGGTGGAGCCAATGATCCCAATTCTTGCCCCAGCGGGAATTTGAAGGGAGATATCATTTAAAACGGGCTCCTTAAAACCCGGATAACGAAAAACGACATGGTCAAAGACAACCGATCCATCTTTGACCTCTTTGACAGCCTCCAAAGGGACTTTTTGGTCCGGAACCAGGTCAATAACCTCGAAAATCCGGTGGATGGACGCAACCGCATAGATGGCATTGATCACGTACATGGAGATCATCATCACAGCCATCAGGATCTGCCCGGTGTAGGAGATAAAGATGATCAGGGTTCCCGGGTCCATTTTCCCCTGGTCGATCCCCCGGCCCCCGAAAAAGAGGACTAGGATCATGCAGAGGCAGATCATCCCTTTCATCAGGGGGTCCATGCGCAGGATACGGCGGATAGCTTCCAGCGAGGTCTTCAGGTAGGCCTGGTTAACTTTTCCAAACCGCTCCTCTGCAAAGGTTTGCCGGTTAAAGGCCTTGATCACTCGAATGCCCGTCAGCTCCTCTTGGACAACGCTGTTGACCCCATCCGTTCTTTTTCTAAGCTCTTCAAAGAAGGGGTAGGCGCTTTTAAAAATGATCACCATGCCGATGGCCATGGCGGGAATCACTACAAAAAAGATCAGGGCCATCAGGAGGTCCTTTTTCATGGCAAAAACCAGGGCGAAGATTAAAACAAAGGGGCCGCGAACGGCGATCCTCAGGGTCATAATCAGAATCTGGGCGAAGGTATCGGTATCGGTAGTAAGGCGGGTGATTAGAGAGGGGATCTTCATCCTGTCCAGGTCATTAAAGGAATAGGTCTGAATGCACTGGTAGGCCTGGTTACGAAGCTCGGTGGCTGTCCCGTAGCCGGCCGTGGCCGATAACCAGGTGGTGACCCCTCCAACGGCCGCCGCCAGAAGGGCCAGGCCGATCATAATCAGGCCCAATCTCAGGATTAGCGGAGAATTTTTTTCCATGATCCCCTCATTGACGATTTTTCCCATAATCAGGGGAATCACAATGTTAATATAGGCCTCGCTAATCATCATGGCGGGGCTTAAAAGGGCGTAAACCCGATATTTTTTGACGTAAGGAAAGATCTTTTTTATCATAAGCTGCTCCCTGCCTGCAAAATATGAAACATGTTCATTTTAACAGAAAGTACAAGAAAAAGGTATCTTTTCGGGATAAGGTCATCCATCCTTCTATTGAAAATGATGGAACATTTTCCCCTTCATTTTCATTTTGCCATTTACTTGTTTCAAAAAAAATTGACCCGATCGCAAACCATGTGCGATCGGGTCATCTCTGGTTCAGCTAAAACCGATCGATCAGGTCAGCCATTTCTAAGGCCGACATGGCCGCGTCATATCCCTTGTTTCCGGCCTTGGTTCCGGCCCGATTGATGGCCTGTTCAACATTTTCTGTCGTGACAATCCCATAAATGACCGGCTTTTCCGTCTGAAGGCCGATCTGGGCAATGCCTTTGGTAACTTCATTGCAAATTTGATCGTAGTGGGTCGTCTCCCCCCGGATCACGGCCCCCAGGCAGATGACAGCATCAAATTTTTCTGATTCTGCCATCTTCTTGGCGATCAGAGGAATTTCAAAAGCTCCGGGAACTTTGGCGATGCTAATGTGGTCATCGAAAACCTGATTCCTTTTTAGGGCATCTAAGGCTCCTTCCAGAAGTCTTTCCGTGATGAACGAGTTAAAGCGGGAAACGACAATGCCAAAACGCTTTTCTCTGGCATCAAATTTTCCTTCATAAATAGTAATGGTCATGATCTCTCCTTTTTCCTTCTCTTATTCATGGCAGCAGCAGGAACGCTTGTTCTCAGCCTCTTCTTCATACGCCTCGGCCCCTAAAAGATGGCCCATCCGATCTTTCTTGGTTTTCAGGTAGAAGTAATCCGTTTCGTTGGGATCAATTTCAATGGGGACCCGCTCGGTCACTCGAATGCCGTATTCTTCCAATTGGCTGACCTTATCGGGGTTGTTGGTGAGCAGGCGAATTGACTTTACCCCTAGGTCCTTTAAAATCTGGGCGGTGACAAAATAGTCCCGGGCATCCTCAGGAAATCCCAAGGCCAGATTCGCTTCGACTGTATCCATCCCCTTATCCTGGAGAGAATAGGCCCGAAGTTTATTAAGAAGCCCGATTCCACGGCCTTCCTGTCGCATATAAAGGATCAGGCCCCGGCCCTCCTTGTCCACCTGGTGCATCGCCCGGTGGAGCTGATCACCACAGTCGCACCGCATGGAACCCAGGGCATCCCCGGTCAGACACTCGGAGTGGAGCCGGCAGAGGACATTTTCCCCGTCCTGAATCTCTCCTTTGACCAGGGCGACGTGTCCTTCCCCGTTAATAAGATTTTCATATCCAATCGCCTTGAAATGGCCAAAACGGGTCGGAAGATCCACCGGTTCTAAAGGGGCCACCAGCTTTTCGTGGGTCTTTCGATATTTTTTGATGGTTTCGATGCTGATCATCTTTAAGCCATACTGATCCGCCATCTTTCGAAGCTCCCTGGTCCGCATCATCGTCCCGTCTTCCCGCATGATCTCACAGCAGAGGCCAACGGGAGTAAGGCCGGCCATTTTGAGCAAGTCTACCGTGCCCTCGGTGTGACCTTCTCTTTCCAGGACCCCATTTTTCTTGGCTAAAAGGGGGAACATATGGCCGGGCCGGCGAAAATCCTCGGGCCGGCTGCTAAGCTTCGCAACTTCCCGAGCTGTGATTGCTCTTTCCACGGCGGAAATTCCCGTAGTGGTATCGACATGGTCAATGGAAACGGTAAAAGCCGTTTCATGGTTATCGGTGTTGTGACCGACCATTTGAGAAAGCTGGAGCCGGTCAACGGTTTCCCGATCCATGGGCATACAGATCAGGCCTTTTCCCTGGGCGGCCATAAAGTTCAAGCTTTGCGTTGTCATCCGTTCCGCCGCGCCGATCAAATCGCCTTCATTTTCCCGATTGGGATCATCTACGCAGATAATTAACTTTCCCGCTCTTAAATCCGCTAAAGCATCTTCCAGAGAATCCTCTTTTACTAAAGGCTCGTTATCCATTCTTTCTTTTCCCACGGTACAATCCTTTCTCTATAAATATCAAATGGTCTACAAAAATCCATTTTCCAATAAGAGGCTCTTCGTAATGACGGAATTCCGCCTCTCTTTTTTCCTGTTTATTTCAGCGCAAAGAACGAACTTTTCGACATATTTTCCAATCAGGTCGCATTCCAAATTGACCAGGTCCCCTTGCTTTTTCGAGGAAAGATTGGTCACTTCCAGGGTGTGAGGAATGCAGGAGACCGAAAAATCCCTTTCCCGAACCGCAACTACGGTAAGGGAAATGCCGTCGATGGCAATGGACCCCTTATCAATCATATGGTGTAAAATCTCGGCCGGGGCTTCTACAAAAAACCAAATGGCATTGCCGTCTCGGCGAATTTCCCGAATTTTTCCAGTTCCATCGATATGGCCGGAAACGATATGGCCGTCCAGGCGGCCGCTAACCGGAAGGGCTCTTTCCAGATTCAGGGGTGCGCCGGGATAAAGGGTGGAAAAGCCGGTTTTTCTCATCGTTTCATGCATGGCGTCGCAGGTGAAAAAGCGGTCACTGACCTTGGTCGCCGTCAGACAGACTCCGTTGGTTGCGACCGAATCACCCACTTTAAGACCCTGTAAAATCTTTTTACAGCCAATCTGAAAAGAAGCGTAGGTTCCGTAATCCTGGATTGTCTCAAGCTTTCCAACTTCCTCAACAATTCCCGTAAACATCTTTAAGCCTGCTTTCTATTAAAATATCCTCTCCCAGAAAAGAGACCCTCTCCACGTTCAGGGGGATGGCGTCTTTGATCTTTTCAATTCCATTCCCTTCTCCCGGGCTTATGGCATCCCTTCCGCCCAGCCACTTGGGCGCGATGAGGGTATAAAGCTTTTGAACCATGCCTTCTTCCATAAAAGACTGGTTGATGGTTCCGCCCCCTTCAACCAGGATAGAATCAATCTCTCTTTCTCCCAGCTTTTGGAGGAGGTCCTTAAGGTCCAGTTGATCGCCTTTCGTCCGAACGCCCAGGATTTCGACCCCTTTTTCTTTCATGGCCAGGGCTTTTTCCCCCGTCGTCTTTTCTTCCGAGACGGCGGCAATGGTTGCGACTTCTTTTGCTGTATTAACGAGAATCGAATCGAAAGGAAGCTGAAAGTTTAGATCGGCAATGATCCGAATGGGATCTCTGCCTCCTTCCCTCCGGCAAGTCAGGCGGGGATTATCGGCAAGAACCGTTCCGATGCCGACAAGGATGGCCCGATATTGAAAACGGAGAAAATGAACGTATGCGTTCGCTTCTTTTCCGGAAATTCCCCGGGAATCGCCCATTCTCGAAGCGATTTTTCCATCCAGGGTCATGGCGTGCTTTAAGGCCACATAAGGCCGTTTGGTCTGAATATAGTGAAAGAAGATCGGATTTAAGGCCAGGGCTTCTTCCTCTAAAAGACCGGTATAAACCCGGACGCCTGCTTCTTCCAGCTGAAGGATCCCCCTTCCCCCTACTTTTTCATTGGGGTCCCGGGAGGCCACATAAACTTCCTTGATCCCGGCCGCGATGATGGCCTCCGTGCAGGGGGGCTGTTTTCCCTGATGGCAGCAGGGCTCCAGGCTGACGTACATGGTCGCTCCCCTGGGATCTTCCCCGCAGCTTTTAAGGGCCACTCTTTCGGCGTGGAGATCTCCATGGCGGGGATGATAGCCCTTTCCAATGATCCGGCCCTCTTTCACAATGACCGCCCCAACCAGGGGGTTGGGAGAGACCCAACCGATTCCTTTTTTTGCCAGGTCGATCGCCATGCCCATATAGAAGCGGTCCTCTTCGCTGAAATTTTTGGAATTGATCCTCAACCCTCTTTTCCTCCCCGCTTTTTTTAATGCATTGAAACAAAATTTTCTCGGCCAGGCCGATCGGGCAAGAAAAAAGCCCGGAGATCTTCTCCGGGCGTGACCATTTTGATGAAAACCGGGCAGATACAAAGACTCTCCCCGAAAAAAAATCTGGAATACAGAGGTATCCCAGAGCTTTATCTTCTTTCATCCAGACTATACTGTCGGCTCCGGACTCTCACCGAATCAGCCTCGAAAGGCTCGCGGGCTTTACCGGCGGTAGGGAATCGC
>CABTZP010000067.1 GCA_902489375.1 uncultured Tissierellia bacterium
CCGGGTGGGGGAATTTTACCGGTATGAAAACGCCAATCCCCTCCGGGGGAACCATAAGCTGAGCCTTTTGGCGACGCAGGCGTACGAGGACGGAAGAGAAAAGGTCAAAGAGCTTCTTAACGCCCGGCAAAAGGAAGAGATTCTTTTTACCCGCAACGCCTCCGAATCTCTGAACCTGGTTTCCTATCTTTGGGCCCTCCATGTTTTAAAGCCGGGAGATGAGGTGTTAATTACGCGGATGGAACACCATTCCAACTGTGTAAACTGGCAGTTTGCCTGTCAAAAATCCGGTGCCATTCTTCGCTACATTGATCTCGATGAAGATTTTCATCTGGACCAGAAAGATTTTCTGGAAAAACTCAATGACCGAACAAAAGTCGTCGCTTTTTCAGGCGCGTCTAACGTCCTTTCCACCGTTCCCGATGCCAAGGGGATGATCGAAAAAATCCATCAAAAAGGAGCCATCGCCGTGATGGACGCGGCCCAGGCAGCCCCCCATGAAAAACTGGATGTTCAAGATCTGGACTGCGATTTCCTGGCTTTTTCAGGCCATAAGATGCTTTCTCCTTTTGGAATCGGCGTTCTCTATGGAAAACGGGAAATCCTGGAGAAGATTCCGCCCTTCCTCTATGGCGGGGAAATGATCGAATATGTCCAGGACCTCGAGTCCTCCTTTGCCCCCTTGCCCTACAAGTTTGAGGCCGGAACCCAGAATGTGGGCGGAGTTGTGGGCTTAAGCGCGGCGATTGACTATCTTAATGCCATTGGACTTGAAAAGATCGAAAGATATGAAAAAGCCCTGGCCGAATACTGCGCCATCCGTTTACGTGAAATTCCAGGAACAGAGCTTTATCGTCCCCAATCTGGCCCGCGCGGCGCGGCCGTCGCCTTTAACCTGGATCAAATTCATCCCCATGATGTCTCGACCATTGTCGATACAAAAGGCGTTGCCATCCGAAGCGGTCATCACTGCACCCAGCCTCTCCACCGGTATCTTGGGATCTCAGCGTCCTGCCGGGCCAGTGTTGCCTTCTATAATACAAAAAAGGAAGTGGACCAGCTGATTGAAGCCCTCCAGTACACCCGGGAGGTCATGGGCTTTAAGGAGGCTTAAGATGGCTGATATTCGTCACGTCTATTCACAAATCGTTATGCAGCACGCCTATAAATCGGATTATCACAAAGAAATGGATGATCCGACAAAGAGCGTCCTCGGCCATAATCCCTCCTGTGGAGATGAAATTACACTTCATTTAAAACTCAATGGCAAGGTCATTGAAGAGGCTTCCTTTACCGGTCACGGCTGTGCCATTTCCCAGGCATCTACTTCCCTGATGTGCCAATTGATCGAAGGAGAGACCATTGATCAGGCAAGAAAGCAGGTGGGCGATTTTATTGGTATGATAAAGGGAACAAAAACCGACATGGATGAGCTGGAAGATTCCATCGGAGATGCCATCGCGCTCCAGGATATTTCCCATATGCCCCAGAGGGTCAAGTGCGCGGAGCTTGCCTGGCGAACTCTGGGGGATCTGATTGATGAAGAGAAGGGATTCAATCAGGGAAAAGACCAGCTTGGCCAAAGTTTGAAAGAAAGGCGTCCTGAGTAGAATATCCCTGACCCTCATGATCAATGAAAAGCAACCGGACAAGGGGAGGATCCACTGGGACGAATGGGGAAGAAAATGGAGAACCGAAATCAGGCCGACAGAAGAAGGCAAGAGCGAAGGAGAAGAGCCGCAATCCAAAGACGCAGGGCAAAGAAGCGCGCGATGCTAATCGGATTAGTTCTTCTTTTGGTCCTTCTTGTCGCTTTTCTGGTTAAAAAAAAGAAAAAAGACCGCTCGGTCCCGATGCCCTCAGATCAGACCCAAGAGGAAAAGACCGTGTCCGGGACAGAGCTTTTTCCTAGGGACCCAAAAGTTGGCCAAAAGCCCCTGATCATCCCGGAAGGAATCGCCAAAGGCACTTCCCTCTACCCCTATGTGGACCTTCCGGATTTTTTGCAGGCCCAGGCCTATGTGGACCTCCCCCCGGAACTTCGGGCCAAGTGCGACAAATACCCTGAGGCAAAGCCTTCCATTTTAAAATATGACCAATGGAAAAAGCATCCCCCTGTCATCAGTGCTGACCATGTTCGCTATGTGGGAAAATTTCCCAATGCCATCCAGTGGGACCCGATGTGGGGCTTTACCCGATACGGGCAGGGATGGATGGCCGTCAACGGCTGCGGTCCGACGACCTTTTCGAATATCGTGGTCGGCTTGACCGGAAAAAGAGACTTTACCCCTTATGAAGCTGCCCGATACTGTGAAAAGCATAAGTACAGCGGGACCGGCACCTTTGCTTCCCTTTTTGACTTTGGCCTTGAGGAATTCGGTCTTCGCTCCCGACGGATTGTTTTTAATGAACAGATCCTTCAGGATGAGTTAAAGAAGGGCAATGTCGTCTGCATTCTCTCGGTTGGGGGAACCTTTGCCATAGGCAATCACTATGTTTTCATTCAAGGGAAGGATGCCGATGGTTATATCGTCAATGATCCCAACTCCCCCAAAAACACCGATCAGAGGTGGAGTTTTCAGAGCGTTCATCAGGCCGCCTCGATTGCCTGGGCCATTGGAAAATAGAGGAAATATCAGCTAAAACACAAGTCTCATCGACAGAAAAAAGAAAATTTAGCCGATTTTTTGCAATAAGATTATTTTTTTTCGAATGGGATATATTTATAGTAAGTAACTCGAGGAGGTTCTTATGAAAGTAAATTATGTCGGGAAGAACATTACCATCCGCGATCATTTCAAGCAGGAAGTTCAAAAGAAAATTGACCGCATGGATAAGTACTTCGATCAAGACGTCGAAGCAACCGTTGTCATGGAGACCGAAGGCAATACCAAAAGGGTAGAAATCACGATTCCTATGACCGGATCAAAGACGATTTTACGGGCTGATCAATCCTCCTATGATATGCTGGAAAGCGTGGACGCCTGCATCGATTCCCTCGTTTCTCAGGTGCGCAAATATAAGACGAAGCTGATGAAAAGATTTCGTACGACAAAGAGCCGGGATATCATTTTTGAAGCCGTCGAAGATATTCCTGAGGATGAACAAGACCGGGATGAAGAGGAGATCGTTCGTGTAAAAGAGATTGACGTGATGCCCATGACCCCGGAAGAAGCGGTTCTTCAGATGAATCTTTTGGGCCATGACTTTTTCCTCTTCCTCAATATGGAGGATGATACCTTAAGTGTGGTATATAAAAGAAAAGCAGGGAATTATGGGATGATCCTTCCCAAAGAAGGCACGTTCGTAAAATAAAAAAATTTTTTTAAAAAAGGTGTTTTTTTCAAAATCTGGGTAATATATAAGTAACAAAAGTAAATAAGAGGTCTGCAGAGCGCAGAACATGTGTTCTAAAAAGAAAAAGCGATTTGGCAGGACCTCTTCCGATATAAAGGAATTTAATCATCTCATTTAATTTCTTTATGGATCCCCCGCAGGAAACGCTGCGGGGGATTTCTTGTTGCCAGCGCTTTTTTCGCAAAGGTTTTCATAAAAAAATTGCGTAAAATCGCGAAAAATGCGGAAAGCTCCGGCCGGTTTTGTGTATAATAAACTCTGTATGAGCCATTGGGAGGTATGAAAAAAATGGGATTATTTAATCTACTGACGAAATCTTTCAGTGAAAAAGAAGTTGATAAATTACAACCAACGGTTAAGGAAGTCTTAGCCCTTGAGCCAAAAATGCAGTCTCTAACAGACGATGAGCTTCGCGCCATGACCCCAAAGTTGAAGGAAAGATTTCAAAATGGAGAAAGCCTAAATGAGCTTCTGCCCGAAGCCTTTGCTTTGGTCCGGGAAGCGGCTTTTCGCGTTCTCCAGATGAAACCCTATCCCGTCCAGGTTTTGGGCGGAATTGTCCTCCATCAGGGCCGGATTGCGGAGATGAAAACCGGGGAAGGAAAAACCCTGGCCGCAACGATGCCAGCCTATCTAAACGCTTTAGAAGGAAAAGGCGTACACATTGTTACCGTCAACGATTACCTAGCAACCCGCGACTCCGAGTGGATGGGGAAGGTTTATGAATTTCTGGGCCTTCGGGTGGGCTGTATTCTCCAGGATATGACAACAGAAGAACGCCAAACCGCTTACAACGCGGATATCACCTACGGCACCAATAACCAATTTGGCTTTGATTACCTTCGGGATAACATGGCCATCTATAACAGTTCAGTCGTGCAAAGATCGCTTCATTACGCCATTGTCGATGAGGTTGACTCGATCTTGATTGATGAAGCCCGTACGCCATTGATTATTTCCGGTCAGGGAGATCCCTCAACGGAAATGTATTCCCGGGCCGATCATTTTGTCACCAGCCTAGAAGGCCGGCTAATTGACCCGAATGAAGAGGAATCGAAGCTGGATTCCCTGATGGCAGATCATCCCCTAGAAACCGTGGACTATGTCGTCGATAAAAAAAGACATTCGGCCAACCTCACCGAAAGAGGCTCGGAGAAGGCGGAAAAAGCCTTTGGCGTGGAAAACATCGCTGATCCTTCTCATATGGAGCTTATGCATTACATCAATCAGGCCCTAAAGGCACGGACCCTGATGCAAAGAGACATCGACTATGTCGTTGTCGATGGAGAGGTCAAAATTGTCGATGAGTTCACTGGCCGGATTATGGAGGGCCGCCGGTACTCGGATGGCCTTCATCAGGCTATTGAAGCGAAGGAAGGGGTCGAGATCAAGTCCGAGTCCAAAACCCTCGCCACCATCACCTTCCAGAATTTCTTCCTGATGTACGACAAACTCTCCGGTATGACCGGTACCGCAATGACTGAAAAAGACGAATTTTCTGAAATTTATCACCTGGATGTTGTGGAAATTCCAACGAATAAGCCGATGATTCGCAATGACCGGGATGATGTGGTCTTTAAGACCCAGGAGGGGAAATTCAGCGGCATTGTAGACGAAATTAAAAGAGTCTATGCAAGCGGACAGCCTATCCTAGTCGGTACAGAAGATATTGAGACCTCTGAGCATATTTCCAGGCTCCTCAAAAAGGAAAGAATTCCCCATTCCGTCCTCAATGCCAAGCAGCACGCCAAAGAAGCGGCCATTGTCGCCCAGGCGGGTCGGTACGAGACCGTCACCATTGCCACCAATATGGCCGGCCGTGGTACCGATATCGTTTTAGGGGGGAATCCGGAGTGGATGGCAAAAAAGGAAATGAGCAAAAAAGGCTATTCCGAAGAGCTGATTGGCTGGGCAGATTCCTTCCGCCACGTCGAACCGATCGAGAAGTTCCCTGTCCATCTGGTTAATGAAGAAGAGGAAGGCGAGGGGGCAGTCAGCTTGATAAGCGGTCAGGAGATTCTGGATGCCCGAAAGCTTTTCCAGGATCTGAAGGCCCAGTTTGCCATCGAAACCAAGGAAAACGCGCAAAAGGTCGTCGATGCGGGCGGCTTATATATTCTGGGAACGGCGCGATCTGAGTCCCGAAGAGTCGATAACCAGCTCCGCGGTCGGTCCGGCCGTCAGGGAGACCCTGGAGAATCCCGCTTTTACATAGCCTTGGATGATAAGCTGATGTACCTTTACGGGGGCGAAAAAATGCGTCAGCTCTCAGAATCAGATATGTTCCCTGATGATCAGCCTATCGAAGCGAAAATGCTGACCAAATCCATTGAAATGGCCCAAAAACGAGTGGAATCCAATAACTTTGCCACCCGTAAACGAGTTCTGGACTTTGATAATGTCATGAATGTCCAGAGAAAGACGATTTATTCAGAAAGAAACCGGGTCCTCAATGGCGAAAACATGAAAGAATACATTACGGAGATGATTCATTCCGTCATTTCCGATGCCGTCGATTCCTTCTGCGCGCCGGATTCCGACGCCCAGCATTGGGAAGTTTCAGGCCTGTCCACCTTCCTGGACAATCTTTTTATTCCAGAAGTCAGGCTGAATGAGGAAGAAATTCGATCCCTGTCCCAGCCTGAAGTCAAGAATAAAATCATCGCCATGGCCGATCAGTTCTATCAGGAAAAAGAAGAAGAGATGGGAACGGATGTCATGAGGGAGCTGGAGCGGATCATTCTTCTTCGGTCCGTCGATACCCGGTGGATGGACCATATTGATGCCATGGAGCAGCTCCGCCAGGAAATCAATGTCCGTGCCTATGGAAACGATGACCCCGTCCGGGCCTACGCGAACGAGGGCTTTGAGATGTTCAGTGAAATGAACGATAATATCCGCCAGGAAACCGTCCGGCTGATTTATCATGTTGTGCCCGCATCCAAAATGGAACGTACCCAGGTCGCCAAGGGGATTCGCGAGGGCGGCGCCGGAGCGGATGCTTCGGAACAAGGCTCCGGGACTTATGTGAGAAAAAATAAAAAGATTGGCAGAAATGATCCCTGTCCTTGCGGATCCGGAAAAAAATATAAAAATTGCCATGGAAAGGGACGGGTGTAAAAACGACCACTTTCATGAAAAGGATCCGTTGAAAGAGAAATCAAGAGATGAGGTGTTTTATGGAATTATATGAAATTCGACAGGAATTGGAAGAGATTGAGCGAAGCTTAAAGCGTCTGAGGAGGTCTCTTTGACATTGAGGGTCTAAAAGAAGAAATAAAGAACAACACCCAAAAAACTGCCGCCGAGGATTTTTGGTCGGATACCGAAAAGGCCCAGGAAATTATGGTGAACCTGAATGCCGACAAAGACACGGTTGAGGAGTATGAACAGCTCGTTCAAAATGAACAGGACCTCGATGAGCTGGCAAGCCTGCTCTCGGAAGAAGAATTTCACAAAGAGCAGGAAGAGATGGAGGAAATGTTCTACAAGCTTCGCAGGGAAACCCGGAGGCTGGAAACCCAAACCCTCCTTTCCGGGGAA
This sequence comes from uncultured Tissierellia bacterium, assembly GCA_902489375.1. GTDB lineage: Bacteria > Bacillota > Clostridia > Tissierellales > Peptoniphilaceae > CABTZP01. The sequence continues at coordinate 6,901 of CABTZP010000067.1, forward strand.
TATGATAAAAATGCCTGCTATTTTTCCATCCATGCCGGCTCTGGCGGGATGGAGGCGACAGATTGGGCCCAGATGCTCCAGCGGATGTATGAACGCTGGTTTGATTCCAAGCGCTGGAAAGTGGAAATGCTCTCCATAAACAAGGAAGAAGGGGGCGGGATTAAATCCGTTTCCTATCTGATTTCCGGTTCCTATGCCTATGGATATGCCAAGGGTGAAAAAGGCGTTCACCGGTTGGTTCGGATTTCTCCTTTTGATTCCCAGGGAAGACGGCACACGTCTTTCGCTTCAGTGGACGTTTATCCGCAGATCAAGGATAAGACGGCCATTGATATCAATGAAAAGGACCTCAAAGTGGACACCTACCGGTCAACCGGCCACGGCGGACAGGGGGTCAATAC
>CABTZP010000068.1 GCA_902489375.1 uncultured Tissierellia bacterium
GCCTCATTTTTGACGTATTTCTGAATGACCTTGGAGCCATCGTAAAGGGGCTTATCCACAAGGATCCAGGCTGTCTTTTGAGGCTGCTGGTTGATGGCGGCGGAAACGGTGTCCCGAGTTTCCATTTCGTTGACAAAGCGCTGACCCTTCTGGTTGAGGAGGATGGCGCCATCTCCTCGTAAGGATTCAGAAATCAGGGCGCCGTCCTTTTGAACAACCGTGGGATGGGTTTGGATCTGATCCATGTCCACAAAGTCGGCGCCGATGGCTCCTAAGAAGTCGATGGCATCGCCTTCGATGGTGGCGGCGTTGGTGGAGACATAGCCATCGAGATCGGGCCGGTACTTTTTAATCTTGTCATTGCTGGATCCGAAACCGCCCGAGCAGATGATAACGGCTGGGGCTTTTACGGTCAGGGTTCCATCCTTGGTTTCGGCTACGACGCCCGCGGCTTTGCCATCCTCGATCAGGACCTTGTTGACCCGGGCATTGGCGATCATGGGGATCTTCAGCTCATCAACCTTTGCTTTTAAGGTTTTGACGAGGAAGCTTCCGACTGGAATCACCTTGCCGTCCGCGTCTAAAGGACGGTGCATCCGGGGATTGGTCGCTCCTCCGCCCAGGGTGATGTCGGAAAGGTTGGCGCCCATGGAGTCCAACCAGTCAATGGATTCGGCGGACTTTTCCGCAAGAACCTTGACCAGTTCCGGATTATTTTTATCGTGTCCGCCCTTCATCGTATCGTCGATAAACTGCTGGACCGTGTCATCAATCTTCTTTTCTTTTTGATAATGGGTTTCCGCCGCGTTCATGCCACCGGTTGCCCGGGAGGTGTTTCCGCCTTCAATCCCTCCCTTTTCCAGGAGGATAACCTCTTTTCCGGCGAGCTTGGCATTGATGGCTGCGGTCATGCCCGCTCCGCCCGCGCCTACGACGACGACATCACAGGTCTTATTCAGGTCCCCGGCTTCTTTCTTTTCTTCCTGGGGCTTGGCGTCAGCGGCCGGGCCCATCTTTTCAGGATCCAGTCCGCCCGCGACCAGGGCGACGTTTACTGCCTCAATCAGGCCCTTTGACGTTGCCGTGGCTCCGGTAATGGCGTCAATTTTTGTCGTTTGGCTAGCGATAATGGCATCTACCAGCTTGGGAATGGCGGCGCCGCCGATGGCTGCGGTTTCTTCAGGACCATCGACTTTGATGGATTCAATTTTGCCGTCCTTAAGGACCACGGTGCTTTTGATCTCTCCGCCAAAACCAGTACCTGTTCCTTCATAGGTGCCATTGCCCGGTTTCTGTTCTCCTCCTGTGGAATTTCCGCATCCGGTCAACACTAAGGCCAGGACCAGGAGGAAAGAGATGATTAGATTTCTTCTTTTTTTCATAATTTCTCCATTTCTATTTTTTTCTTTTGTGGTGGGCTTTTCTTTTTTCTGCATGGCGCAGAAGTTACTGGATGAAACCTACCTTCCGGTAGACTTTGGACAGGGTCTTTTGCGCTTTGACCCTGGCCTTTTCCCCGCCCGCTTCGTAGATCGCCGGGAGAAGCTCTTTATCGGCCATAATCCGGTTAAATTCCTGACGGATGGGTTCCATGGTTTGAATGATCCGCTCAGCGAGGGCATTTTTAAATTCCGCGTAGGTTTTTCCCTGGAAGCGCGAAGCGACTTCCTGGGGATCAACGCCTTCGTAGGCCCCGTAGATATCCAAGAGGTTTCTCAGGCCGGGCTGATCTTCCCGGTAAGCGAGGTTGGCCTTGGAGTCGGTAACTGCCTTGGCGATTTTCCTGCGGATGGTCTCCGGATCATCCTTAATCAAAATGAAGGCATCGGGATCCGCATCGGACTTCGACATCTTTGATGTCGGATCTTTCAGGGACATAACCCGAGCGGCGTTTTTGGGAATCAGGGACTGGGGAACGGTGAAGGTCGGGGAATACCGGCTATTGAAACGTTCGGCGATGTCCCGGGCAAATTCCATATGCTGCTCCTGATCGACGCCAACGGGTACGACATCAGCCTGGTAAAGGAGAATATCCGCCGCCATTAAAACGGGATAGGTAAAGAGGGCCGCGTTGAGATTATCGGCGTGGGTCTTTGCCTTCTGCTTGAACTGGGTCATTCGTGACAGCTGTCCTAAATAGGAAAGGGAACTTAATACCCAGGAAAGCTGGGCGTGCTGGGGGACCTGGGATTGGATGAAAAGGACGGCCTTTTTCGGATCCAGCCCGCAGGAGATGTAATAGGCCAGGACCTCCTTCGACCGTCTTCTCAGGTCTTTGGGGACCTGCTTAACGGTAATGGCGTGGAGGTCGGCCACCGCGAAGTAGCACTCATATTGATCCTGAATGGTGACAAAATTTTTAATTGCGCCCAGGTAATTGCCAATGGTCAGGTCTCCGGACGGCTGAACCAGACTCAGCGCGACTTTCTTTTTTTCCGAAGCGTCGGCTTCCTTTGGGGCGACGGATGGGGTGTTCATACCTTTTTCCTTCCCTTCGTTTTCATTCTGATTTTCCTCACCTTTTCATTATACAGAAAAAGATCACAGAAAAAAACCGCCTTCGCGGGGAAGCGGAAGGCGGTTTTTCGATCTTTTTTCCTGGCCACGCGCAGGTCGCACGCAGCTTTCACAAGATTTTTCCTAGTGTAGAATTCTTCGGGCGCAGACGTAATGATTGGCGTACCAGGTTTCTGAAAGCCCGGATTCGATGACGCCGGTCTGCGGGGTAGAGGCGTGGATAATGCGTCCGCCACCGATATAGATGCCAACATGGCCCAATCGTGGGGTGTAGGTCTGCTGGGCGGATGTTCCTCCGTTTTCCTGACCGCCGCCATAGGCCGCTGCGGGCTGGGCGTTTACATTGTGATTGGGGTCAAAGAAAACTAAATCTCCGACCTGAAGGTTTCCCCTGGAAACCGGTGTACCTGCGGCTGCCTGACCATCCACGGACCTCGGAATGCTCATGCCGAAAACGAGACGATAGAGGGTCATCGTCAGACCTGAACAGTCAAAGGTGCTAGGACCGGTCGTTCCGAGAACATAGGGCTTTCCGAGCTGGGCTCGGGCGGCCTGGACCAGGCCCTGGGCGGACTGGGGGAATTGGCCTTCCAAGCGTCCTGAATTCAGAGAAGGAAGATTGGGCTTGACCTCGGTCCCATTCCCGTTTTCCGCGTTCCCATTGAGCGGGTTCAGGGAATTTTGATTCTGATTGTTTTGATTCTGCTGACTGACTGGCTGATTCAGCTGGGTTGGGGTGTTTGGCCCGCCAACCTGAACCATTTTTCCAGAGATATAAACCTTTTTTCCGTTGTAATTGAACTGAACCCAGCCGCCGCTGACAACCTTCCCCTGAACTGGCGTGTTGATGGCAAGGGTGGCGACGATGTCGCTATTTAAGGTCGGAAGGGCACGGACATTTACGCCGTCATAGCAGACCGTACCGGAGACGGCTTTTCCGACCGGGTTATTTTCATAGGTCTGATCGGCCATTAAGGAAGCTTCTTGCTGCTGACTGGCTTTTTTCGCGGCTTCTTCTCTGGCCTTTGCTTCTGCGACTTCTTTGGCTTTTTTCTCCGCGGCTTTCTTTGCGGCTCTTTCTTCTTCAGCCTTCTTTTCCGCAGCCGCTTTTTTCGCGGCTTCCTCGGCTGCTTCTTTTTGTGCTTTTTCGATCGCTTCCTGTTCAATCGCTTTTAGCCGATTTTCTTCTTCTTCCTGAGCGATCCTGGCCTGTTCGAGGACGGCCTGATCAATGACTGGATTCTCTTGGATCACCGGCTCCTGCTGGAGGACAGGGGTTTCTTCAGCCTTTTCTTCAGGCGCGGGGGCCGGTTTTTCTTCCTTGTCTTTTTCCTCTAAGGGTTCAACGAATTCGGCGGCGACAAAGGCGGTTTTCTCATCCAGTTGAATCTGAATCCACTCGTCTTTTTTCTCCCCTTCAACCAGGTCACCTTTTTTGAGCTTGCCAAGAATTTCAGCCTCGGTATTGGCTTCCTCCCGGGCGTTTAATTCTTCGACAATAACCTTGCCCTTAAAGGGGCTTTCTTTTTCTTTTACATTTTCTTTCAGATTTTTTTCTTCTTCTTCTGCTTTTTGTTTTTCTTCGGCGGCGGCCATGGAGGCTGCCTCTGCTTCCGGAAGGGCCAGGTCAATATCCTGCGCGTCAATGGAGAATTCGCGGCTGGTCATCTTTTCAGGAAGCGCTTCTGGGGAAACTTCTGGGTGTTCCACCTTGGACTGATCGACGCTTGACTGACTTTGATAATCATCCTCGGTCTGATCCGCTGTTAAATAATCACCTTTAATTTGCAGAGCTTGGTGTACAAAATCAAGGGACAGATATGAGGCATTGGTCTGATCGAGGTCGATAAATTGAGTCGCAGCAATTGCTGTCGCTACGCCAACCAGGCTAAGCAATGCTCCCAATTTTCGCTTGTTCAAAATCCACCTCCAAGTTTTCTTTCAGAATGATCTTAATCTAATCTTAAAGATCCCTAGGCCAGATGTCAAGAAATCGTTACAAAAAAATAACAGGCGAATTTTTAATGTTCATTCGCCTGTTTCAATCCTTTTTCACTTTTGCTTTTTTCGGCTTTCCCTGATCGAAAATTCGTGCGCATCGGGGTCGGTCAGGGAAAAGAAAGTCCGATGATTTATATTCCGTATACCACTCTGGCGTCTAGGACCTGTCCGCCACGAGTAAGCTCAATATGGAGATGCGGGCCAGTGGAAAAGCCAGTGTTTCCGGAAAGGCCAATCTGGGATCCGGTGCCAACTCTTTGTCCGACCTTCGTCTGGATGGCAGAGAGGTGCATATACTTACATACATATCCATCGTCCTGCTTGATAATGATGGTGTTCCCACCGCCGCCGCCATAGCCCCCGTACCAGGAAGCATGGGTAATGGTCCCGCCGACAATAGCTTTGACCGGAGTTCCGACCGGACAGGGGGCATCAATTCCTGAATGATAGGAATTCCATCTGGGGACGATGCCATACGATATGGAATGGTAGCCGGCAATGGGCCAGATGGCTCCTTGTCCCCGCCTCGCTCCAGCCTGGGCGGCGTTTCCCAGCTGCTTTTGGGGCTGGAAGAAACGGTTCATCGCGGCGTTATTGCCCTGATTAAAATTCGAGGCTTTCTTTTGCGTGTTATTCGGCTGGGCCTTGGGCTTTGGCTTTGGTTTTTCAATCTTTACCATGGCCTTCCCGACGAACTGTTCGGAAATATAGGCTTCTTTTCCCTTATAGGTAAATTTCACCCAACCATCACGAATCTCCCCTTTGACGAGGGTGTTTTGCTTAATATTGTCAATGAGCTTGGCGTCTTGGTCTGGGCCGTCCATAATCGAGGCTTCTTTAAATTGAACATAGCCCTGATAGGGTTTGGGCGTTTGGCGCTCTTTGCGCTCGTCTTCCTGTTTTTGCGCTTCTTCCGCTTCTTTTTTGATCTCTTCGAGCTTGTTTTCCAGCTCTTTCTTTTCCAGTTCCTGAATCTGATCTTCTTCCAGCGGCGCAAGGCACTTTTCGGAGACGTAACAGGTTTCTTCGTTAATGGTCATCTCCAGCCAGCCCTCTTTGAGCTCTCCCCGGACCAGGTCGCCTTCTTTCAGGGCGCCGGCGTAGTCGGAATCAAGGGATGGGGCGGTGCGGATATTGACGACCGGCAGGATCACCTTTCCGGTATATCCGGCTGGGGTATCTTTATTCAGGAGGGCTTCTTCGAGAAAATCCTTCTTCCCCGCTTTTTCGTTTTCCTGATTTTCCTGGGCGTTTTTGCCTTCTTCAGCTGACTTCTCAGCGTTCTCCGCCTTTTTCTGATCGGCTGGGGCCTGATCTTTCGAAGAGGGGTCTGAACCTTGGTCTTTTTCGGTAGGATCGGCTTTTTTCTCTTCGTCCTTGGCCTTCTCCTCTTTTTCCTGTTCTTCTTTGCTCTTATTCGTCTTTTCCTCGTCGATCAGCTCGGCTTTTTCACTGAGATTTTTCGTTTCGGCGAGAACAGGCTGGGGGACGATTTTCGCTTCGCCATTTTCCCCATCCTTGCCCGCTTCCGCTTCCATCCGGCCAAGTCCGGTTTTTTCAAGGATTTCCCGGGTTGGTTCTCCTTTTTCAGCGAGGGCCATGACCACTTCCCCATTTTTTTGCTCTTCCGCAGGCTTTTCTTCTTCCGCTTCCCGGGGATCTGACGATTCCTCTCCGGCCCCCTGGAAAATGGGCTTGCCATCGACGATAAGCTCCTCATCATTGGCGATTTCCCTGTTTTGTTCAGCTATAACCTTGTCCAGGGTATTTTCCTCGTCTAACTGATAATTTTGATTTGAGGATTCGGCTTCTTCCGCGCTTTCCTGGGGACGCGAAAAAAGGGGAAGCCGAAAATCTTCCTCTGTCGAATTTCCGTTTTTCCACGGTTCAGACGACGCCCCATCGTCCGATAGGGTGACTGTCTCTTTCTTTTTGTTAAAATTCTGACTGGTGTAGGAAGCCCAGATCCTATCAAGCTGATAAAACTGCGCCACTGCCATGACCCCGGTTAGTCCTAAAATCCCGACTAGGGCGCCTATTTTTTTCTTGTTCAAAATTAGCCTCCCTGTAAATGCTCCTCATATCTTACAAAAAGATTACGGGACCTGTCAATAAAAAAGGAACAGAATTGTTACAATCTTTCTTTATGGGGGGCGGGGCCTTTGTAAAATTTTGGGGAAGCTCCCCCGCCCCTGACTAAATGTCGTTTTCGAGCTTTGGTCAGGAGACGGCTGTCCTGACTTATTGGCAGTTTGGAGCTTTAGTTAGGAGCGGGGAGCGTTTTTCCTCTAAAGTTATGTCGCAAAATCCTTCCCCGACCCTGACTAAATGGCTTTTTCGAAAGTTGGTCAGGGGCGAAGGATCCTGACTTATTGGCGGTTTTAAGCTTTAGTCAGGGGCGGGGAGCGTTTTTCCTCTAAATTGATGTCGCAAAATCCTCCCCCGCCCCTGACTAAGTGACTTTTTCGAGCTTTGGTCAGGAGACGGCTGTCCTGACTAATTGGCGGTTTGAAGCTTTGGTCAGGGGCGGGGAGCGTTTTTCCTCTAAATTTATGTCGCAAAATCCTTCCCCGACCCTGACTAAATGACGTTTTCGAGCTTTGGTCAGGAGACGGCTGTCCTGACTAATTGGCGGTTTGAAGCTTTAGTCAGGGGCGGGGTGCGGTTTTCTTCTAAATTTATGTCGCAAAATCCTTCCCCGACCCTGACTAAGTGA
>CABTZP010000069.1 GCA_902489375.1 uncultured Tissierellia bacterium
AAAAACCCGGATCTTTCTTCCCGGATGCGAGGAACTCTGGCCAGTCAGGTTGAAGTTCATCCTCCTTATGAAAATGCCATTGACGCCGCTCTGGGTGGATCCTTGCAAAATATTGTTGTCCCAAGCCAGGGGGACGGCAAATTTTTAATGGATCTGTTAAAAAAAGAAAATATCGGTCGGGTGACTTTTTTGCCTATGGATAAAATTCAGGGCAAAGTCCACGTTTCTTCTGCAGATCAGAGGATTTTATGCAATGGGGTAGATGCGCTAACCTATGCGAAGGACCTTCGGTCAATTATCGAACATTTTTTATCGAATACGGTCATCGTCAGGGATCTTTCGGACGCCATTTCCCTGTCAAAGAGCTTTCGAGGAGTAAGGATAATCACCCTCGATGGGGAAATCATCAATTCCTGGGGCTCTATGGTCGGAGGAAAGATTTTTCACCGAAATGAAGCCAGCCTTATTAATCGTCAGACGCAGAAAAGAAAGCTGGAAGAAGAAATTCATCGTCTGGAAAATGAAAAAAAGCTTGCGTTCGCAGTTCAAAAACAAATCGAAGAAAAGAAAGAAGAGAATAAAAAAGCCTTTTTGATCCGAAATCAGGAGCTGGAAAAGGCAAGATCAGAGGTGGAAGAATGTAAGGCAAATGAGCTGGACCTTTTATCGGATGTAAAAATTTTGGAAGCCCAAATTCAAAAAATAAAGGACTTCCTTAGCGAAGATCAGCTTTTCCTGAAGGAAGAATTTGACGAAAAAAGAAAGACTTTGGAAGAAGAAAAAGAAAAGGCAGAAGAAGCCTGTCGGATCCTTCAGGCCGCCTGGCAAAATGAGCAGGGCAAAAAGGCGGAAGAAGAAAAAAAATCGGCCCTCCTTAAAGAAAAGCTAGCCTACCTGTCGAGAGATCTTGGTCTTGCCGAGAATCATTACCATGACCTTTTAGAAAAGCGAGAAGCAAGCCAACTTGAAAGCCGAGAAGCTGAAAATGATCTTCAAGAGCTGGCCAAACAAATTGAAGACAAGAAAGCTTTTCTTCAAGAAAGCGATGGCCTCCTAAAAAATTGGAATCAGGCCCTTCACATGGCGATTCAAGAAAAAGAGCAGGCTGATGCCCAAGAGAACAGCCTGCAATCGAAAGTAGATGCGATTCTTCAAAAAAGAACCCGTCTGCTGGAACAAGAGTCGGAACAGGAAAAAGAGCTTTTTGAAAACCAAATCCATCTGGATCAGTGGCAGTCCAAAGAAAAAGAAACCAGAGATGAGTACTGCACCGCCTATGATCTTTCTTTGGACACCTTGGACCAAAAGTTAAAAAATCTATCCCCAGTCAAAACTTCAAGAAGCAAAGTGAATGAAATCAAAAAAGATCTTTCACAGATTGGCTACTTTCATTTTCAGTCGATTGAAGAATATGAAAAGCTTTCTGAGGAATTAGACTTTTTACACAGGCAGGTAGAGGATTTAAAAAAATCAAAAAAAGACATCTTGCTTCTGATCCAGAATTTAAATCAAACGATGATCCAGCTTTTTGAGGAAAACTTTAAAGCAATTAATCAATCCTTTAATGAGGTTTTCTCCATCCTTTTCGATGGCGGAAAAGCCAGGCTGGAACTGGACCGGCCTGATGTTTTAGCAGCGAATATTGATATTGTCGCTCAGCCTCCCCATAAGAAGCTGCAAAGCCTGGAGCTCCTGTCTGGAGGAGAACGGTCAATGACGGCCCTGGCCCTTCTTTTCGCCATCTTTTCCATCCACCCGACTCCTTTTTGTGTTCTGGATGAAATTGACGCGGCGCTGGATGAAGCGAATACGGGACGGTATGGCCACTTTCTATTAACCTTAACAGAAAAGACGCAATTTGTTATTATCACCCATAGAAAGAGCACCATGGAGCTGGCGGACGTTCTTTATGGGGTGACAATGGAAAAGGGAATCAGTCAGGTGATTTCCCTAAAATTTGATGATTATAGGCCGGGGTCTAAGGAGGAAATCAGATATGGGCTTCTTTGATAAGTTAAAGGATGGACTAAGTAAAACCAGAGATCATTTTTATGGGGCTGTAGATAATATTGTCAATGGAAAAGCGACGATTGACGATGAGCTTTTTGATGAACTGGAAGAAACGATGATCACCTCAGATGTGGGCATGGAATCGACCATGGAAATCATTGATACTTTAAGAGACCGGGTAGCCGAGGGACATGTTCGCGATCCCAAGGAAGTGAAAGATCTTCTTTTTGAAATAATGAAAGAAAAGCTAATCAGCGATTCGGAAGCCACGAACATTCTTTCTCTCAATAAACCAGCTGTGATCTTAGTGATCGGGGTAAATGGGGTTGGCAAAACGACAACCATAGGAAAGATTGCGAATTATTTTAAAAATGAGGGAAAGTCGGTGATCCTTTGCGCGGCGGACACCTTTCGGGCTGCCGCGATTGATCAGCTGCAAATGTGGTCAGATCGGGCAGGGGTCCCGATTGTGATGAGCGAAGAAGGGGCGGATCCGGCTTCCATTGTCTACGATGGCATTGCTCAGGCAAAAAACACCCGTGCAGATGTGCTATTAGTGGATACGGCTGGGCGCCTTCATAATAAAAAGAATCTGATGCAGGAATTGGAAAAGATCAACCGAATTATTGAAAGAGAGTACCGGGATGCCGATCATCAAACCCTTCTCGTCGTTGATGCCACAACGGGACAAAACGCGATCCTTCAGGCGAAAGCCTTTAGTCAGGTCGCTAAGATTACCGGTCTTATCCTGACGAAGCTGGATGGGACCGCAAAGGGGGGCGTGATTTATCCCCTCCAAAAAGAATGTCAGATACCCGTACAGTGGATTGGGGTAGGAGAGGGAATGGACGATCTAAGACCCTTTCAGCCAGAGGAATTTGTTTCGGCAATTTTTGGCGGAGAAGAAAAAAAGGAAAATTAATTTCTGCCCAACGAGAAAAAGAGCCATATCAACAAGAAAAAGACCGTCAAGCCGTAGCGCTTGACAGCCTTTTTTTTATCGGTTATGATTGTTCATGTCGTTTTTAAACCTGTTGCCGGGATCATTGTTTGCTGCAAGTTAGGAGGAAAATCATGGATGAAGCTTTTCGAATCGGCCTTCTCTACCAGGTCTATGGTTCGTTCTTGACCAAAAATCAGCAGTCCCTGATGCATTCCTATTTTTATGAAGACCTGTCTTTACAGGAAATTGGAAATAATATGGGCATTTCGAAACAGGCCGTTTCTTCTCAATTGCATCGGGCGGTGAATAAGATCAGCAATATGGAAACTCAGCTTAAGGTCTTAGAAAAAACCATCATTGCGGATCAAGCGATGGGAGAGGTGATGAATCGAATCCATCAAACGCTCCTGACGATGGAAGACGGACCAGCGAAAGAAGAGCTTATGCGGGAAATGGATGAGCTCAAGTTAATCCGGGATAAATTGATGAGCGAAGAAAGCGGAGAAGAAGATGTTTGAGAACCTGCAGGAACGGCTTCAACAAACTTTTTCCAAATTGACCGGGCGTGGCAAACTCAGCGAGGAAGACGTTAACCAGGCGATGAGAGAAATCCGTCTGGCCCTTCTGGAAGCGGACGTGAATTATAAAGTCGTTAAGGATTTAATCGGCAAAATTAAGACCCGTGCGATTGGCGAAGAAGTGATGAGCTCGTTAACGCCGGGACAGATGGTCGTAAAGATTGTTCGGGAAGAGCTGATTGGACTCATGTCCGATGATGACCAGTCTCTCGCCTATGAGCCACAGCCGCCGACCGTGATTATGATGTGCGGCCTCCAGGGCTCTGGAAAGACAACTCACGCCGCAAAGCTTGCAAAGTACTTTATTAAAAAAGGCCGCCGACCTCTATTGATTGCCTGTGATGTTTACCGGCCGGCCGCGATTAAACAGCTTCAAATTTTAGGCCAGCAGGTTGGCGCTGACGTATTTGAAAAAGGCACCGACGTATCTCCGGTAAAAATCGCTCAAGAAGGAAGAGAAGAAGCAAGAAAAACCGGTCATGATATTGCCATTATTGATACGGCCGGTCGCCTTCAGATTGATGAAAAGCTCATGACTGAGCTTTCAGAGATCAAAAAAGCGATCCCAGTAACTGAAACGCTTCTTGTCGTTGATGCCATGACGGGTCAGGAGGCTGTCAATGTCGCAGACACCTTTAACCAGGAGATCGCCCTGACTGGCATTATCCTTTCCAAAATGGACGGCGATGCCCGAGGTGGCGCCGCACTTTCGGTAAAGGCGGTCACTCAAAAGCCCATTAAGTTCATTGGCACGGGTGAAAAACTGGAGGATTTGGAAGAATTTCACCCAGACCGTCTGGTTAGCCGAATCCTAGGAATGGGAGATGTGCTGACCCTGATTGAACGGGCGGAAGAGCACCTGGATGAAGAAAAAGCAGCTCAATCAGCGGAAAAACTTCGCAAGGCGACTTATGACCTCAATGACTTTTACAATGAATTACAGCAGGTAAAAAAAATGGGTCCGCTCAAGGACCTCCTGGGGATGATCCCGGGGATCAATCAAAAGGCGATTGCGGGATTGGATATTGACGATAAGCAAATTGTCCATATCGAAGCGATCCTCAGTTCGATGACCGATGAGGAAAGAAAAAATCCCGAGATGATAAATGTTTCTCGTAGGGAGCGCATCGCAAAGGGCTCCGGCCAAAGCCCGGTTGTTGTGAATCGTTTGCTCAAGCAGTTTAAGGATTCCAAAAAAATGATGAAGCGATTGGCTAAACTTCAAAAATCAAATAAGAAGAATCCCTTTGGCCGGTTCTTCAAATAGGAGGAAAGTATGTCCGTAAAAATCAGAATGAAGCGCTTAGGCGCAGCAAAAAAACCTTTTTACCGTATTGTTGTTGCGGATTCCCGCCGGTCTACTCGGGGACGTTTTATTGAGGAAATCGGATACTATAACCCAATTTCCAACCCACGGATGTTTAGCGTTGACGCGGACAAAGCGAAGGCATGGATGGCAGACGGAGCAAGACCTTCTGAAACCGTTGCCAAGCTTTTTAAAGAATACGGAGTCTATGACGCTGAAGGAATGGTCCAGGAGGGGATAGACGAAGCTTCGAGAAGAGCTGTTCAGGAAGCCAAAGCGAAAGAAAGAGCGAAGCGTGACGAAGAAGAAGAAAAAGCCGAGCAGGAAGCCTTAGCCAAAGAACAGGCGGAAGCAGAAAAAGCGGCGGCTGAAGCTGCGGCAGCACAAGCAGCTGAACAAGAGTCGGAAGAAGCCTCGGATGAGAATGCGCCTTTAGCCCAGGATGAAGCTGCTCCGGCGGAAGAAGCTGAGCCTCCTGTAGACCAAGCTGAAAATTAATAAGGCTGAGCTGATGAAAGAATTACTGGAAAACATGGTCATGCATCTGGCCAATCACAAAGAAGATGTTCAGATTTCAGAAGAGAGAAACGATGGCGTCGTTGATCTTACCTTAAAGGTAAATCCAGATGATATGGGACGGGTAATAGGAAAACAGGGTCATATCGCTAATTCCATGCGACAGATCTTGAAAGCCTGCGCCATCAAAGAAAACGTAAAAGTCAATTTGGAGATCACTTCTTTGGATGAGTAGATGGATAGGGATCGGCCGGGTTCTTTGCTCGCATGGCCTTGATGGAAAAGTGAAAATCGAAGTGGAAGATCCCCGTCAGGGAAGGTTTTATCCGGGACAGATTTTGCACACAAAGGATGGTCAGCTTTTGAAAGTGGAAACCTATAGCGACAAGGGATATTTTGGCTATTTAAAGTTTGCTCAGGTAAACCTTCGAGAACAGGCTGATCAGCTAAAAGGCCAGGTACTGTTGCTGGATGAGAAGGACCTGCCTTCTCTAGAACCGGGTACTTTCTATATTAAGGATTTAACCGGTTTGTCCATTGAAGATGCAAAGGGTCATGTTTACGGGGTTTTGGATCGGGTTTTGAGCTATGCCGCAAACGATATTTTTGTGGTGGCCTGTGCAGGGGGAAGGGAAGTGCTTATTCCTGCGGTTAAAGCCATTGTTCTTTCCGTAGAGCCTGAAAACCATCGGATCATCATCGATCCCATCGAGGGCCTTTTTGATGAAAATTGACATTTTAACCCTGTTTCCGGAGGTCTTTGATTTTATTAAGGAGTATGGGGTAATCGGCAAGGCTCTTCAATCCGGGAAACTCGATATTCAAACGACAAACATTCGAAGTTTTTCCCATGATAAACATTTAAAAGTGGACGATACTGTTTTTGGGGGAGCTGCAGGGATGCTGATGATGCCAGGACCGGTCGTGGAAGCGATTGAGTCCTGTCAGAAGGAAAATGTCTGCGGGGAGGAAAAAGGATTTGTTATCTACCTTTCTCCTCAGGGTTCTGTTCTTACTCAGGAAAAAGCAATTTCTCTCTCCAAAAAGAAGCATCTGATCCTTTTATGCGGTCATTACGAAGGAATCGATAGTCGGGTCAGTCAGCACTTTATTGATGAGGAGATTTCCATTGGAGATTATGTCCTTACTGGTGGAGAAATTCCTGCCATGGTTTTGATGGATACTGTGGTAAGATGGATTGACGGCGTTTTAGGCAATCAAGCCAGCGCCCCGACGGATTCTTTGGCCGATGGGCTGATTCAATATGATGAATATACCAAACCCAGAGACTTTCGGGGACTACAGGTACCCGAAGTCCTCGTCAGCGGAAACCACCAGGCAATTGCAGCCTGGAGAAAAGAAAGCAGCATAGAAAATACCAGACGAAAGCGTCCCGATTTATATATGAAGTATTTGGAAAAACTCAAAAGGGAAAAATAGGAGGAAACTTATGGAATACATCAAAAGCTTGGAAGCTGAACAGTTGAAAAAGGACCTGCCTGATTTTCATGTAGGCGATACGGTCAAGGTCAGCTACCGCATTAAAGAAGGCCAGCGTGAACGAATTCAGATTTTTGAAGGAACAGTGATTAAACGTCAGGGCGGGGGACTTCAGGAAACCTTCACAGTTCGGCGTTTAAGCTACGGTGTTGGCGTAGAGCGCACCTTCTTTGTTCACTCCCCAAGGGTAGAAAAAATTCAGGTTTCCCGTCAAGGTAAA
>CABTZP010000070.1 GCA_902489375.1 uncultured Tissierellia bacterium
AAAAATATCTCCACTGCGTAAAGCTTCGGATGCCGTTGTTTTGGATTCTTCCGATCTTACGATTGATCAGGTGGTAGAGAAAATTGTTCAACTATGGATAGAAAGGGAAGGCAATGACCGGACTTTATAAGGTTTTTCGCGGGATCAGCTGGTTTTTGATGCATGTGATCTTTTCTTTACAAGTCCAAAATCCGCTTGAACAACCCTTCGAGGGTCCGTTGATGATCTGCGCTAACCACCGGTCTTATTTTGATATTCCCGCTCTGATGACTGCCTATCCTGGACAAATCCATTTTATTGCAAAAAAAGAATTTGAAAAAAGTTGGGTAGGCCCTCTTTTTCGTGCCCTGGGCGTGATCTTTGTGGAAAGAGGCACATCAGATATTCAGTCAATGCGTCAGGTTCTCGCTGTCCTTAAAAATGGTCAGAACATTGGCATATTCCCGGAAGGAACGAGGGTAAAGACCTATGACCCCTCAAAACTGAAAGAAGGTGTGGGATTTTTAGTCCAACACAGTCGTTGTCCCGTTCTTTGCGCAAATCTTTCTGGCGATTTTCGCTTCCGTGGAAAAGTCACTCTGACCTGGAGGCCGGTGATGGAATTTGCCAAGGATGACAATTTAGGGCGAAAAGAAGAAAGAGCTGCGATTTCCAGGGAGATTTTCGAAACCATCTACGGACGGGCGGGGGCAATACAATCTCCTGACCCCTCTGAAAACGATCATGAAGGCGGAGTAGGCGGACAAAGAAAGGCGGATCTGAAAGGGGAGGAAAGATCATGATTATTCAGGCAAAACCATCAGGTTTTTGCTTTGGCGTAAAAGCGATCGATCAAAAAACAGGGGATGCGCTTGCCCAGGAAGGGCTTAAAGTTTATTCCTATGGGCCACTCGTTCATAATGATCGCTATTTGAAAAGAAGAGAAGAGGAAGGGCTTACGATCATCCGCTCCCTCGATGAAATTCATTTGCTTGATCAAAATTCGATTCTCATTCTCCGGGCTCATGGCGTTCTAAAGGAAGAGCGAAAAGTCTTGGAAAAAACGGGGGCGAAGCTCGTTGACGGGACTTGTCCGATTCTTCTTTCGATCTATCAGTTGGGTCAGGAAAAAAATGAGGAAGGAAAACAGGTCATCATCATTGGCGATCCCCGACATCCTGAGGTGATGGCCATGAAATCGTATTTTGCTGACGATACCGTTGTCATTCAAACGCTTGAAGAAGCTCAGAATTTTACCTCGGAAAAGGAACTTTTTGTGCTTTCTCAAACGACGAACCGGTTAGAATATTTTGACCAGTTATTGGCAGCCTTAAAGGAAAATAACCGGCTTGAATCAAGGTCAACCATTTGCATGGCAACCCATGACCGGCAGGAAGCTTGCCGGGATCTGGCAAAAACGGTTGACGCAATGGTGGTTATTGGAGGCCATCAGTCTTCAAATACAAAAAAGTTAACTGAGGTAGCGAGGAAATATTGTAAAAACGTTTACCCCTGTGAAAATTTTTCGGATTTACCTTTACAAAGCTTGAGCTTATTGCATAGAATAGGAGTTATAGCTGGGGCTAGTACTCCGGACTGGATTATTGAGGAGGTCGTTCAACGAATGGACAAATTTACTGAAGATTTTATGGAGAAAATTGATGACAGCATGGTGAAGATTTATCCTCGGGATATTGTCAAGGGAACCGTAATCGCTGTAAAGGATGATGAGGTTTTCGTTGATATTCATTTCCGTGCAGATGGGATTATCAAAAGTGATGAGATGACCCCAGAAGAACGGGAAAATCCGAAGGAAAATTTCCAAGTCGGTGATGAGATTGATGTCTATGTCATTAAATTAGATGATGGGGAAGGTAATGTTTCCTTATCCACCAACCGCGTCGAAGGATTAAAGCATTGGCAAAATCTCGTCGAGAAGTATGAAGCCGGGGAAACTGTCGAAGCTTTAGTGACCGGAACCAACCGAGGCGGCTTAATCGTTAAAGTTATGGGCATTAATGGATTTATTCCCGCATCACAGATCACCACTTATTTTGTCAAGAACTTCAAACAATTCGTAGGACAGACTCTCCTGTGTAAGTTTTTATCTATGGACGAAAGAAAACGTCGCGTTGTCCTTTCCAGCCGGGCCGTTGCCGAAAAGAAAATGGATGAAGTCTGGGATCAGATTATTGTCGGGCAGAAGGTAAAAGGAAAAGTCGTTCGGATGACCGATTTTGGCGCTTTTGTCGATTTAGGCGGCGTAGACGGGTTAATTCACGTCTCTGATATCGCCTGGCAGAGGATTGATAAGCCCTCCGATGTTCTTGAAATTGGTCAGGAAGTTGAGCCTGTCGTGCTCAAAGCGAATCGTGCCCGTAATCGGATCTCCTTAGGATTAAAGCAGCTCCAGGAAAAACCCTTTGAGGTATTTATCCAAAACAATAAAGTTGGCGATGTCGTTGAAGCAAAGGTGGTCAATATGTTAGATTTTGGCGCTTTTGTTCGGCTTGATGAAGGCGTCGAGGGCCTGGTCCATGTCTCTCAGATCGCAAACCATCATGTTGAAAAACCTTCTGATGAGCTTTCCATTGGTCAGGACGTCCAGGTTAAAATCTTAAATATTGAAGAAGATCGGCAAAGAATTGCTTTAAGCATTAAAGCCTTACAGGAACCCACTGAGGAAGAAAAGAAAGCTCGGCCAACGGCTGCTCAGAATGCGGAACGCTACGAGCGCCATACATCCCCTGAACCGGCTAAACCCAAGGAGCAAAAACCTCATCGCGAACATCGCAAGGCACAACCCAAGATTAACTTCTCGGATTCCGGTGATATCGGAACGAACCTGGGCGATCTGATTGCTGCTCAGCTCGGTTTGGTGGAGGGCGAGAGCGAAGGAATGGAAGAAGTTCCTGAGGAAGAATCAATGCAAGCCCCTTCGGTAGAAACCGTGGATGAAGTCGTTGAAGAAGCCAGCGAAATTCCAGAAGAAGATACAGAAGAAAAGCCAGCTGAAGATTCCCCTGAGGAGGATCCTGAAGCGTAAATCTCTTTTGTATGGATCAGAAAAAAACAACCCCTGCATTGGGGATGTTTTCAAGAGGACATAAAGAGAGCAGTTCTTCTGCTCTCTTTTTTTCATCAGTAATTTACAATCCGCCTGAGGCGGATCATGACGATTTTCTTGTCCTCATATTCTCAATTGGACGATCCCCTAATCCAAGCAGAAGGAAAATGATATGAAATATTTTATTGTCACCCATGGCTGTCAAATGAATGAACATGATTCCGAACGGATCGCCGCAATTTTGGAAGAAAGGGGAGATACGCCGTCTCCTACGATGGAAAATGCGGATTTGATTATCTTTAATACCTGTTCTGTGCGTCAAAATGCCGAAGGAAAACTTTTTGGACAAATCGGTGCACTAAAGAAATGGCATCAGAAAAAACCGGAAAGAATCCTTGCCATTGGCGGCTGTTTAATGCAGGCAGGAAAGGCAAAGGAAACCATAAAAGCATCCTTTCCTCAGGTCGATCTTGTCTTTGGAACCCATAATCTTGAAGAACTTCCGATCCTTCTTGACGAGGTCCAGAAAGATCATCAGCGAATTTTTGATACTTCAGAAAGAGAAGACCCCTTTTCCTGTCATTTTGTCCGCGCCAACTCTTTTTCAGCCTATGTCAACATCATGACCGGCTGTGATAATTTTTGTTCCTATTGCATTGTCCCTTATGCCAGAGGAAGAGAAAAGAGTCTGCCTCCGGATTTTATTTTGGATCAGATCGAAAATCTGGTAAAAGACGGTTTCAAGGAGGTCATGCTCCTGGGGCAGAATGTCAACTCCTATGGAAAAGACTTTGGTTATACCTTCCCGACTCTTTTGGAAGAGATTTCCCAGATAAAAGGTCTTCAAAGGATACGATTTATGAGTTCCCATCCCAAAGATCTCTCTGACCAGCTCATTTCAACTATGGCGGATCATCCTAATATTGAACGTCATTTTCACCTTCCTCTTCAGTCGGGCTCAAATAAGATCCTAAAGGAAATGAACCGAAAATACAGCCGTGAACAGTATCTATCATTAGTTGAAAAATTAAGAGCGGCCATGCCAGAGATCACCATTACCACGGATCTTATTGTGGGTTTTCCCGGCGAAACTGAAGCTGACCATCAAGAGACCCTGGAACTATGTCAAAAAGTTCGCTATGACAATGCCTTTACCTTCCTCTATTCCATTCGTCCGGGAACCATAGCCGGAAAGAGAAAAGATCAGGTCGCACCCGAAGTCGCTTCCCGACGATTTGATGAGCTCACCGAAACCCTCTATCCCATTTTTTATGAAAAGAATCAGGCGATGATTGGGCAAAAGCTTGAGGTCCTGTTTGACACCGTTAGCAAAAGGGCAGAGAATAAAATCTCAGGAAGGGATTCTGGGGCAAGACTGATCCACGTTCCAGGGGGGAAAGATCTCATTGGCAGCTTTCAAACGGTAAAAATCACTTCCGCCAATTCTTTTGCTCTGCAAGGGGTTATTGAAGCGTAAAAGAGGGTTCATCCTTAGAGAGGACCGCTATGGTTTGGGATCAATTGGATATTGAAAAACTTTCGCCCATGATGCAGCACTATGTCTCAACCAAGAGGGCTTATCCTGACGCCATTATCATGTATCGGGTGGGAGACTTTTTCGAGATGTTCTTTGACGACGCACGCACGGCTTCAAAAATTCTTGAGCTGGCGCTAACGGGAAAGGACTGCGGTCTAAAGGAAAAGGCGCCCATGTGCGGGGTCCCCCAGCAGGTAATTGAATCGTATAGCACAAAGTTAGTAGAAGCAGGCCTTAAAGTTGCGATCGTCGATCAGGTTGAAGACCCGAGGGAAGCCGTTGGCCTGGTGAAAAGATCGGTTACACGGCTTCTGACCCCCGGCACGGTAACGGATAATGATTCTCTGGATCAAAAAGAAAATAACTTTCTTTTATCCATATATTTTTATCATCAACGAGCAGGAATCTGTTTTGCAGATCTTTCTACCGGACAAATTCAGGCAGCCGAAGAAGAAGTTCCCGGCGGGCGTTTTCCATTTACAGTGAACTGGGTAAATGCCATTGGCCCGTCTGAGCTTCTTTTTATTGACGATCCTGAAAATCAAGAAGAAAATAATCAGCTTCAGGAAAGCCTATCGAATCTTCCCGTGTTTATCAGCCGCTTTGAGATGGATTCGAAAAGAATAAGCGAATCCAAAGAGGAGATTATTCGCTACTTAGGCCCCTCGTCAGGAAAAATCTTAAAAGGCCATCTCCTGGCTTCCGTGGCAGTTTCCTCTCTTTTATCCTATATTTACGCTTTTCAAGAAGATCGGCTTTCTCATTTAAATCAGCTGCTCTGGCACTCAACTGATAAATATATGACCATGAACGCTTCGACCCGGGAGAACTTGGAACTAAATTATAATCTTTATAACCATTCGAAGAAAAATACGCTTTTTTCAGTTTTAGATGATACCCAAACGGCAATGGGCTCTCGGCTTCTTCATCAGTGGCTCGATTTTCCTTTAATTGATCGAAAAAAAATTGAAGACCGCCAGGATTTTGTTTCCGCATTTTTACGCGAACTGACCATTCGGCTTCCCCTTCGCGAAGCCCTCCGCCGGGTCTATGATTTGGAAAGGCTATTAGGAAAGTTTTCATATCATCGTGGCAATGCCAGGGACTTATTGGCTCTTTCCAGTTCTCTTGATCCTTTACCGGAAATCAAAAGCCTTCTTCAGTCTAGCCAGACGAAGATCGTTCGAGACCTGGGAGAGAGACTGGATATTTTAGATGATATCAAAAGTGTGATTGATCAGGCGATTGTGGATGAGCCGCCCATTTTGATCACAGAAGGGGGGTTAATTCGGCCGGGTTTTGATCAAGAGCTTGATCAGCTTAGACAGGGCTCTGACCAGGCCAGAGAAGACCTTCTTGTTTATGAATCCAAAGAAAAAGAAAGAACGGGAATAAAAAATCTCCGTATCATCTATCGAAAAAATAATGGATATTTCATAGAAATTACCAACAGTAATAAAGATCGCGTTCCGGACGACTATCGTCGCAAGCAAACCTTAAAAAATGCGGAACGCTATACCACGGATTACCTTGAAGCCCAGGAAGGAAAAATCACCGGAGACGAAAACCAGATTCAGCATCAGGAATACGAAATTTTCCAACGGATCCGAAAACAAATCGCTGAAAATGCCCTGAGACTTCAGGAAACCGCAAAAACCCTGGCTATGCTGGATGTTCTTCTTTCCTTTGCTCATCAGGCCTATGAATGGGATTACTGTCGGCCAGCCTTTATCCGCGAAGATCGTATCCATATCGTTGATGGACGCCATCCGGTTGTCGAACGCCAGCTTGAAGGAACTTTTATCCCAAACTCTCTTCAAATTGGTGAAAAAACGAATCGGATTGAGATCATTACAGGCCCCAATATGGCTGGGAAGTCAACCTATATGAGGCAAAACGCGCTGATGATTATTATGGCGCAAATGGGCTCTTTTGTTCCAGCCCAATCCTGCACACTTTCCATTACCGATAAGATTTTTACCCGTGTAGGTGCGACGGACCACTTAGCCAGGGGCGAGTCAACTTTTATGGTAGAAATGAAGGAAATGGCAGAGATCCTGGATCAGGCCACGGACCAGTCCTTTTTGATCCTTGATGAAGTTGGCCGAGGAACCTCAACAAATGACGGGATGGCCATCGCCTATGCCATATTAGAATATTTGTCCCGCAGGCTTCAGGCGAAGACCCTTTTTGCCACCCATTACCATGAGCTGACGACATTGGAGAAAAAAAACAATCCCATTTCCAACCGGAAAGTGGACATCGCTGAAAAAGATGGAAAACTGGTGTTTTTAAGAAAAGTGGTGGAAGGAAAAGCGGATCGGTCCTATGGCATTGAAGTGGCAAGACTTTCCGGCCTTCCTCAGGAAATCTTAGACCGTGCTCAATTTCTTCTCCGTCAAATGGAAGCGGAGGATAAGGGTAGCCTGGTCAAAGGCGCAG
>CABTZP010000071.1 GCA_902489375.1 uncultured Tissierellia bacterium
CGAAGCCCTGGTCAAAAATGAGATGAAAGAAATCCGAAAAGTCCCCGGCGCCTCCGGTGGAATAGGTGTAGGTTGCGTCCCCATTGCCAAATCCACTGAAACCAAAGTCTCTGGGGTCAAAATTTTGCCCACCGGCAAAGTCGTAGGCGGATCCGAAGCTGTCATACTTTTTGCGCTTCTCCTGATCGCCGAGGACTTCGTAGGCCTCGTTGATTTCTTTGAATTTTTCTTGTGCTTTTTCATCATTGGGGTGCAAGTCGGGATGATACTTCTTGGCGAGTTTGCGATAGGCGCTTTTAATTTCGGCATCGGACGCCGACTTCTTCACCCCTAAGGTTTTGTAATAATCCTGGTATTTCACTTGCTCCTCCTTTTTTTCTGACCATCTTTGACCTATTACCATTATAGGGCCTCTTCCGGTCCCATGCAAGGGGCTCGGTCAATTTTTTATCACTCTTTTACTTTGACTGCTAATTTTTTTGCCGAAGAGCGAAAGGCTCTTTTAGGGGGACCCATAGCCCTGAAAAATGGCCTGATTTCAGCAAAAGGATCGATTGGCGGATGGGTTTTGATCTTGAGGTCCACTCATTCACGGGCCTTTCCATAGCCTTTCAATATTTCAATAGCCTTTTAATAGAAGAAGTTTTCTAGTTTAGCATATTTTCAATTACGCGCATGATAAAGAAGGTGATTGCCGACGCGCTGATCACGGAAAAAATAATCGAAGCGATGACCCCGCCCTTGTTCCGGTTCTTTTTCTTTCCGCCATGGACATGGAAAAATTTTTCTTTTGCGGTCAGAAGGGGGGATGATTTTTCCTCATCCTTTTGCCCTTCCTCTTCTTCCGGGATCGGCTTAAGACGGGCGGTGGATAAAATGTCTTCCGAATAGGGATTGGTGAGCTGGAGAAGCTCCTGAATATCCGTTACTTCCCGGGTCAGGATGCCGTCCACTTCAAATTCCCGGCAAAGGTCCAAAACGAGAGGATCGTCAACGACATAGACATAAAGCGGAAGGCCAAGGCGCTTAAAGCGGCTCATGTTTTCCTTTCGAAGGAGGGTTCGATTGATGAGGATCATCGAGGCTGAGAGGTTTTTGATCTCCGAAATTTCCTCTTCATCGCCCTTTTCGGCTATATAGGCCGTGGAAAAGTCGGGCCGAAAGGTCTTGATCATCTGCAAAGAGCTGACATTCTTGCTGGTGAGAATGACCTTATCTTTTAAGCCATATTCCTCAACTAGGCTGATCACCGCCTCTTCCATGTTCGGATAGAAGAAATGGTCATTTTGCAGGCGGATCACGGTAAAATGAGGAAGGTCCCGGGCCCAGGAAAAATACTCTTTGAGGGTGGGAATGCGAATGGTTTCCTCTTCCATCGCTTCTTTAAAGCGGTAGGACTTGAGATCTTGAAGGGTATGGTGGCGGATAAAGCCCACCCCGTCCATCAGCCTGGACATGGCATCATCGTGAAAGATCACCAGTTCTCCATCCCGGGAGACGTGAAGATCCAGCTGAATTCCGGACGCGCCGGTGAGGATGGCCGACTGGAAAGCCTTCATGGTATTTTCCGGGGCGGCGGCCGAAAAGCCCCGGTAGGCGACAATTTTCATCTCTTGTTCTGTCCTTTTCGTCTCTGGCATCGTTCCCTTCCCCTTTCATCCCTTCCATCTTTTGATCAACAAAGATTTTCTTCTTGATTTTAACACGGTCCGGGGGATTTTACTCCTCTTCCTCCAGCTCCAGCGATCGCTCCAGCCACTGGTCCTGAAGGAGGTCCAGCTCCTGAATAAGCTCGGCGTGGGCCTTGTTTAAGGCCCGGACTTTTTCATAGTCCTCGTAGAGGGCGGGATCGGCGATGGCCTTTTCAAGATCGGCCTTCTCCTTTTCCTTTTCCTCAATCTTCCGGGCCAGGTCCTGGATGATCGCCCTCTCTTTTCGCCTTTCTTTTTGGGCCTTCCTTTTTTCCCTGTCCTTTTTTTTCTGAGCGGTTTTCGTCAGGCCCGATTCGGGAAGAAGGACCGTTTGATCCTCGGCCTTTTCCAGGTCCTTTCGATAATCATCATAATTGCCCAGATGGCATTCCATGCCCTGGGGGGTCAGCTTAAAAATATGATCGGCCACCCGATTTAGAAAATACCGGTCATGGGAGATGACAAAGACGGTTCCCTCATAGTCCAGAAGAGCATTTTCCAGGATTTCACAGGAATCTGCGTCCAGGTGATTGGTCGGTTCATCAAGGAGAAGAAGGTTGGCTGAGGAGAGCATGAGCTTTAAGAGGGCCAGGCGAGACCGCTCTCCCCCGGAAAGTTCACCCACTTCTCGGAAGATCTCATCTCCCTTAAACTGAAATTTGGCAAGGTTTTTGCGGACCTGATGGTGATCTAGGTGAGGATAGGCATCCCAAAGCTCGTCAATTACGGTTTTTTCTAAATGGAGAGTCTGCTGCTCTTGGTCAAAAAAAGCGGTCTTGACGGCGGTGCCGTAGGATATCTCTCCCCCATCGGGGGACATTTTTTTGAGCAGAAGACGAAAAAGGGTCGTTTTTCCTACCCCGTTTTCGCCGATCAGGCCCACCTTTTGCCCCCGGCCCAGATAAAAAGAGACCTCCTGAAAGAGGGTCCTCTCGCCAAAGGATTTGGAAAGCTTTACGACCTCCAGAACATCTTTTCCGGATTCATATTTGGGTTTTAAGTGAAAGGCCATTCCCTCTTTTTCCTGGGACGGGGCCTCAATCCGGACCATTTTATCCAGAAGCTTTTGCCGGGACCGGGCCTGGGAAATCCCCCGTTTTCTTTTGGACCCGCCCAGGTGGGAGAGATGCTCAATCATCTCTTCCAGTCGGGCAATTTCCTCCTGCTGGGAAAGGTAGGCATGGGCCTGAACTTCCCGGTCTTTTTCCCGTCTTTTGGCAAAGTCTCCATAGCCGCAGTTGTAAACCAAAAGACGGCGATTTTCGATCAAAAAGGTACGGTCAATAAGCTGGTCTAAAAAATACCGGTCGTGGGAGATCAAAAGGGCGGCTCCGCGAAAAGAGGATAAAAAGGATTCTAAAAAAGAGATGGCCGAAAGATCCAGGTGGTTGGTGGGTTCGTCCAAAAGAAGAAGTTCGGGCCGGCCGCAGAGCATCCGGGCAAGCTCCAGACGGGCCTTTTCCCCGCCCGATAAGACCTGGACGGAATCGTCAAAGCGCTCGGGTGAAAAGCCGACGCCTTTTAGGATCCCCCGAATTTCGGAATCATAGGACAGGCCCCCTTCGCTTTCAAAACGGCCTGTTAAGAATTGATATTCTTCCATCACCCGGTTGAGGGCTTCGGGGGAAAGATCCTCCCCCATTTTCTTTTCCAAGGCCTTCATTTTCTCTTCGATCTGGAAGGCCCGAAAATATCCTTTTTTGCATTCTTCATAGAGGGAGTCGGTGGAATCGATATGGGTATTTTGGGCAAGATAGCCCAGGCGGGTCCCTCCTTTAAGACGGACGCTGCCTTCATCGGGGATAAGCTCTCCGGTAATGAGCTTAAAAAGGGTGGTCTTTCCGGCGCCATTTCCTCCAATTACCCCGATTTTTTCGCCTTCATTTACCTGAAAGGAGATCTCCTCCAAAATATTGCGGACGCCAAAGGAATGACTCACTTCCTGAAGGGTAAGAACAGCCACATTAAGCTCCCTGATAATCGTCCGGGTGATGGAGATAGTAGGTTAAGGTATGGAGCGATTCTATGAGATAGACATTTTCTAAAATCACCCCTTTAGGCAGGACTAGGTCCCGGATGGCAAAGTTCCAGATCCCTTTGATTCCAGCCTCGACAGCGGTATCGGCGATCTTTTGCGCCGGCCCGCCCGGGGTGGTGATGGTTAAGATGTCCAGCTTTTTTTCCCGGATTACCTTCGCCAGGTCATCCGAGGAGGAGATTTCAATTCCCTGCAGGTTTTTTCCCACTTTTCTTTGATCCTGATCAAAGAGGGCGGTAAGCTGATAATCTCCACTGACAAAAAGATTGGAATGGGCGAGGGCTTTTCCCATATTCCCGATTCCGATAATTCCGACCCGCTGGCTTCGGTCCATGCCGATGATCCGGGCAATCTGCGCGCGAAGGGATTCCACGTTATATCCATATCCCTGCTGGCCGAAACCGCCAAAATGATTCAAGTCCTGGCGGATCTGGGAAGCCGTAAATCCGGTGATTTTACTCAAATGGGCAGAGGAAATTCGGTCCTCTCCAAAGGCTTCCAGTTCATTCAAATACCGATAGTATTTGGGGAGTCGACGGACTACGGCCCGGGAGATGCGGGGCTTCATTTTTTCATCTTTGTCTCTGTTTTCTGTCATTTCCTCTATTTCCTTATCATCCGGTTGATTTGCTGCCCACCGGGGCCGGCTTCGGACCCCACGGGCTTATCCTTCTTTTTTTATCCTGACCATGTCCCAGAATTTCAGCCCGGCCCTTCCGGGGAAGGCTCCCGCCTTTTCTCGGTGAAAACTCCATTTTTTCCGAACGCTTCTTCCGATCACATCAAAAAAGGCAGTTTTTGACCTTACAAAATGGGTCCGAATAGGCGGCAGACCGGCTCAGAAATCTTTAAAGACAGGGGCCTTTGGGCGTAGACTTCGGGGGTCAGGCGGACCGACTGCTTAATATCCTCCTCAAAAGATTCACGGAGATGTTCGGTGACTTTTTTGGAATAGACAATCTCTGAGGCCTCAAAGTTCAGGTGAAACGAGCGTTCGTCCATGTTGGCTGAGCCGACCATGCAGCAGGCATCGTCCACCAGAAGCGCCTTGGAATGAAGAAAGCCGCCGGTATAGGCATAAACATTCGCTCCTTCTTTGATCAGCTGACCGGCATAGGAAAGGGTCGCCGGAAAGACAATGATATGATCTCTTTTGCTGGGGATCATGAGATTGACTTCAACACCAACTTGAATGGCCATGATAATCGCATCAATGACCGGAGCGGTCGGGATGAAGTAAGGCGTTTGGATATCAATCCGGTGTTTGGCGGAGGAGATCATTTTCACCATGGCCAGCTGAATGGTGTGCAGATGCGTATCCGGGCCGGAGGCGATCATCTGGCAGGGGATATGCCCGGCAACGGGCCTTCCCTTGTAGGCGAAATCAGACTGCTCTTTGATGTCTTGGCCGGAGGCGTAGCACCAGTCCTGGGTGAAACGAAGCTTGATATTTCCCACGGCGTCTCCTTCAATGCGAAGGTGGGTGTCCCGCCAGTAGCCGAATTTCGGGTCCTTTCCGATGTATTCGTCTCCGATATTAAAACCGCCGATGTAAGCGATGGCATCGTCAATGGAGCAAAGCTTGCGGTGGTTGCGGTAATTTAAGCGAAAGTTGACGAAGCGGATGAGGGAGGGGAAAAAGATCGCGGTTTCAATCCCGGCCTCATTCATTTTTCGAATGGCTGTCCTGCTCAGTTTCCGGCAGCCGATCCCGTCAGTGAGAAAGCGAACGTGAACCCCTCTTCGGGCGGCCTTGATTAAATGAGCGATCACTTCCCGGCCCAGTCCGTCGGATTTGACAATGTAATATTCAATCTCGATATTATGCTCGGCCCTGTCAATATCGGCGATGAGGGCATCAAACTTTTTCCTTCCATCGGTAAAGACGGTCACGGCGTTATTGTCGGTGATGTAGGCCCGGGAGGCGTTAAGGTTAATGGCCATCAGCTCATTGTAATTTTCAAAGTCCTGAGACAGATCCGAGTCTCGGTACGATGATCCCTCGTCGATATAGGGGATCTGCACTTCCGAGAGGTAGTCGTTTTGATCTTCCACCAAAGCGGTGATCGCCATATCGGCATCGCCTTTGATCTCGAACATCTGCGCTTTTCGGGTGTTGGCCCCAAGCAGAAGGTAGCCGAGAAAGCCCACCACCGGAAATAGGGCCAGAACCATCAGCCACATTACTGTTGAGCGGGCGGGCCGATTCCTTCCCAGATAAATAATGATGATGCCTAAGAGAATATTGATCCAGTAAGCATTATTGACGATAAATTCTACCTCGAACATTTTTCCCTCTTTGCTAGGCTAAATCGCTAGGATGTTTTCGAAAAAAAATCCCCTTTATTTGCTGTATTTCTTTGACTTGTAACGAAGATTGGTATCGAGGATCGTTTTGCGGAGCCGATAGGCATCCGGCGTACATTCGATCAGCTCGTCCGCTTCAACAAATTCCATCATCTGTTCCAGGCTGAGCCGGTCGGGCGGGGTCAGCTTTAAGGCATCGTCGGAAGCGGCGGCGCGGATGTTGGTCATCTGCTTTTTCTTGCAGACATTGACCTCAATGTCCATGCCCTTGGGTTCGGAGCCGACGATTTGTCCCTCATAGACCTCCTCCCCGGGGCCGAGGAAAAGTTTTCCCCTTTCCTGGGCGTAAAAAAGCCCGTAGGAGGTGGTTTTCCCAGTTTCATAGGCAATGAGCGAGCCGACCGGCCGCTTGGGAATATCTCCCTTGTAGGGCTGGTACTGGTAAAATTCCGTGTTTAAGATGCCGGTTCCCCGGGTGTCTGTTAAGAGCTGCTGGCGGTAGCCGATCAGCCCCCGGGTCGGGATGAGGAAGGTCAGGCGGGTATAGCCGGAGGGGGAGGATTTCATTTCCTGAAGCTCTCCCTTTCTTCTTCCCAGGGCTTCAATGACATTGCCCACGAACTGTTGGTCTACGTCAATGGTCGCCTTTTCAATGGGCTCCAGCTTTTTGCCGAATTCATCTTCTCTCATCAGGACGACCGGCTGGGATACCTGAAATTCATAGGATTCCCGGCACATCCTTTCAATGAGGACGGAAAGGTGAAGCTCTCCTCTTCCGCTGACTTTAAATTCTTCGGTGGTCTCCCCTTCCTGGACACGGAGGCTGACATCGGTTTCCAGTTCCTTCATCAGCCGGGCGCGGAGGTGGCGGGAGGTGACATATTTTCCGGACTTGCCGGCAAAGGGCGAGGTGGAGACGGAAAAGGTCATTTGCAGGGTCGGCTCCGAA
>CABTZP010000072.1 GCA_902489375.1 uncultured Tissierellia bacterium
CAGCTTAATAATGTCCGCTGCGGTCCCTTGGATGGGGGTGTTTAAAGCGACCCGCTTTCCAAAAGAACGGATATTAAAATTGTCGCTCGAAAGTTCAGGGATGGCCCGGTGTCTGCCATAATACGTGGTGACAAAACC
The DNA here is from genome assembly GCA_902489375.1 of uncultured Tissierellia bacterium. Classification (GTDB taxonomy): domain Bacteria; phylum Bacillota; class Clostridia; order Tissierellales; family Peptoniphilaceae; genus CABTZP01. Next base: position 139 of record CABTZP010000072.1, read on the forward strand.
TTTTTCCATGGCATCATCAACCATTTGGCTCATATATTTTTTGATTGCCGGGTAGGTGTTCTTATACTGGTCAATATATTTGCCCGCTTCCTCCCTAGAAATGGAAAGGTTTTGGGAAAGGCCATAATCAGAGATTCCATAAATAATCCCAAAATTGACTGCCTTTGCCATCGAACGTTCAAGATCCGTAACTTCCGAAATGTCCTTATGGTTAATTTCTGCAGCCGTTTTTCGATGAATATCCTCTCCGTCCCGAAAAGCCTGAATCATCGTCTGATCTCCGGAAAGTGCGGCCAGCACACGAAGCTCAATTTGAGAATAGTCGGCATCAATCAGCATATCTCCCTTTTGGGCAACAAAAACCGCCCGGAACTTTCGGCCAATTTCTGTACGAACGGGAATATTTTGAAGATTTGGCTCCGTGGAAGAAATTCTTCCCGTCGCGGCGACATTTTGTCGAAATAGAGAATGAACCCGGCTGTCCTCTTTGATATAAGGCCGAAATCCGTCAATATAGGTGGATTTTAATTTGGCATATTGGCGATAAGATAGGACCGCCTCCACAATAGGATGATCATCCCTGATTTTTTCAAGAACGGAAGCAGCCGTCGAATATCCCGTTTTTGTCTTTTTTCCGTGAGAGAGCTTTAAATCGTCGAAGAGCACATCTCCAAGCTGTTTGGGCGAATTGATATTAAATGCCTTGCCCGCGTATTGGTAGACGGTCTTTTCAACATCCAGAAGCTTCTGACTGATTTCCTGATCCAGCTGATCAATGACGCTTTCATCGACCGCAATGCCTGTCATTTCCATATGAGCAAGGACCTTGGCCAGGGGATTTTCAATGGTAGCAAAAAGCGCCGCCATTCCCATCTCCTCCAACTGATCGAGAAGAAGGGCTTTTCCCCTTTGAATTGCAGCAAGAATCCCTGATGAGTAAGATAGGAGATCATCCTCTTCAAGATCTTGAAAATTCTTCCGCTTCACTCCCTTTCCTAATAGTTGTTCGGTATCCTTAATACTAAGGCCCAGAAGCCTTTGGGCCATGGAAGAGATTTCATACGAGCTGCGATTGGGATCAATCAAATACTCCATGAGCATGACATCTTCATAGGTGGCCTGAAAGGAAATGCCTAGCTTACTGAGAAGGACGATCGATTCTTTGACATCATAAGCAAGAAAATGCAGTCCCTCCTTTTCAAAAAGAGGGCCAAAAAGCGTTCGAAATTCTTTTTCCTTCCCCTTAATGGAAAGAATCAGAGTTTCTTCCCCGACCAAAAACGCAGCAAACACGGGTTTGGCATAAAGATAATGTTCTCCATCGGGGAAAAGAGAAAAAGCGACTTCTTTGGTCTGCAAAAGTTTTTGATACAAATGGTTCCATTCCGACTCTTTAAGCCATTGGCCTGAAAAGCGAGTAGTTTCTTCTTTTTTTTCGATAGAAAATCGATTGGCAAAGGAATGAAATTCCAAGGCCTGAAAGCGTTCATTGAGCTTTTCTATTTGTGGCGCTTTTGGGCTGAAATCATTTAGAGTCTCCTGGATCGGAAGGTCTCTTAAAATCGTTCCCAACTCGCGGCTCATCAACGCCTGGGCCTGGTTTTCTCTTAGGTTTTCTTTGAGTTTCTTTCCGGAAATCGCTTCTAAATTGGCATAAACTCCTTCCAGATTCCGATATTGGTGAATCAGCTTTAAGGCTGTCTTCTCCCCAACCCCAGGCACACCAGGGATATTATCCGATGCGTCCCCTTGAAGTCCTTTCACTTCAATGAGTTCTTTAGGCATAAGGCCATACTTTTCCTTAATCCAATCTTCATCAATCACCTCGAGATTGGAAATTCCTTTTTTCGTGAATAGAACCCGTGTATTGGCGTCGACCAGCTGGAAGTAATCTCGATCTCCGGTTAAAAGGACGCTGAATACGCCCGCTTCCCCCGCTTTTTTTGAAAGGGTGCCGATAATATCATCCGCTTCAAATCCCTTCATGTCCATTTGCTTTACGCCGAGCAGCTCAAGAATGTCTTTAGTCATGCCAAATTGAGCTGTAAGCTCTGAAGGGGTTTCTTTCCGGTTGCCTTTATATGCTTCATAATCTTTTTCCCGAAAAGTTGGCTCACTCCGGTCAAAGGCGACCAGAACATAATCGGGTTGGATCATTTCAACGGCTTTCCAATACATCATTAAGAAGCCATAGACGCCATTGGTAAAAATGCCATCTGATGTGGTCAGCTTTTGAATGGCATAAAATGCCCGAAAAAGAAGGCTGGATCCGTCAATCATCAGAAATGTTTTCTTCCCTTTCATAGGTCCTCCCTAAGATAAAAAAAGCCACGCCTTCGCGTGGATGAAATGCTGGTGGTGGGACTTGAACCCACACGCGGTCAAGCCGCAACAGATTTTGAGTCTGTCTCGTCTGCCAATTCCGACACACCAGCTTACCGGATTACTCTAACAAAAAATGCGATAAATGGCAATAGTTTTCCTCCCACTGTTTTATCAGTATACCATAAGGCTCTTTTCGTTTCCTTTCATTTCCATTTTTGCCTTTCTCTTGTTGTCTTTTTCTTTTATTCGATATAATGAACCCCTGAGAAAGGAGGACGCTAATGGAATTTACCGATGCGCAAAAGCAGGCGATCCTGCACAAAAATGGTCCTTGTCTGGTTTTGGCCGTTCCCGGTTCAGGAAAAACGACGGTTCTTCTTGCCCGCTTGCGAGCGCTGATCGAAGCTGGCGTTCCTCCAGAGAGCATTTGCTCTATTACCTTTTCCAGACTTCAAGCAAGGGATATGCAAGAGCGTTTTCAAAAGGATCCCTCTTTTTCGAAAGATGACCGCATCACATTTTCGACGATTCATGCCTTTTGCTACCGAATTCTTAGAGCCTATGCACACAAAAAGAATAGTCAGCTGACCCTGATGGAAGGGTCTGATCAATGGAATAAATACCAAATCGTGAGCCACTTTTTTGCCAAAGAAAGAGGCTATTCCATGTCCGAAGATGAGGCCGAGGAGTTTTTTCGCATTGATGGATATTTGAAAAACGCCCTGATCACTTATCGGCAATACCAAAAGAAAACAAAAAATGCCTTTTCGGGTTTTGAAAAAATTTCGCGTCAATATGAGTCCTTTAAAGCGGATAACAACATCATTGATTTTGACGATATGCTGGTAAAAACCCTGCAGGTTTTGGATGCAGACCCGGACCTTTTAAGCGCCCTCCGTGACCGTTTTTTCTATTTTCAAGTCGATGAAGCGCAGGACACCTCCCCCATTCAGTTTCGGATCATCGAAAAGCTCGCTGCGCCCAAAAACAACCTTTTTATGGCGGCAGACGATGATCAGGCAATCTATGGCTTTCGGGGAGCTAATCCATATTACCTCCTTCATTTTAAAGAAATTTATCCCACAGCCCGCCTGATTAAAATGGAAGAAAATTACCGTTCGTCTGAAAACATCGTCCGCCTTTCTTCTTTTCTCATTCGTTATAATGAAAGCCGCTATGAAAAAGAAGCGGAAGCTACTCAGGAGGGATCCGAAAAAATTCAGATGTTTCTGGTAAACAGTCTCAATAAGGAAATCTCCCTTTTAGAAAAAAATCTTGAAAAGGATCTGAAAAAAGGAACCGTTGCCATTCTCTTTCGCAACAATCTTTCTATGATTGCACCTGCCCAGATGCTCTTGGAAAAAGGATATGCCTTTGAAACCCGAGCAAGAGCCGATCGATTTTTCCGTCATCGGGTCCTGCGAGATGCTCTTGATATTTTGCGCTTTTCTCAAGATCCGACCAACCTCTTACTTTTCAAAAAGATTTATTATAAATTGAACGCCTTTATCAAGGGGTCCTTTATCGAAGCGCTTTCTCAAACCGATTCTCCCCTTCCGGTTTTGGACCGTCTTCTTGCCCTTCCGCAAACACAAAATCGTTTTTACCAGGAAAAAATTGGGCGGCTTAAAAGGACCTTTGGCCGAATGAAAAGCGAGAGTCCCTTGATCGCTTTGGAGGAGATGGAAAAAGAACTGGGGTATAATGAGTATCTTACGGAAAATGCCCGCTTTGGGGATACTTTTGCCATGACTGCGCAAAGAATTTTGGAAATTCTAAAACAGATTTCCCATGGAGCAGGCAGCCTTTCTGAATGGGAAAAACAGCTTTTTCTTTTGAACGAAGAAATTAATAAGTCTGGGCAAAATAAAGCCCTCCTTACGCTATCGACAATTCATGGCGCAAAGGGGCTGGAGTATGACACCGTTTGGATGATTGATCTGATTCAAAATGAGTTTCCTTCCATCATGGCTCTGGATCTAAATGACGGGGGCGATCCCCAGCTATTAGAAGAAGAAAGAAGACTATTTTATGTCGGAATGACCCGAGCAAAAAAAAGGCTGCGACTGATCGGCCGGCGAAAAATGAACGCTCACCCTGCCCAGCCGTCTCAATTTTTGGATGAAATCCAACACTAAAAGTTCAGAATATTTGAAAATTAAACGGCGCCCTCCGGCCTTTTCATTCTTTCGCAATCCTTTTTATTGAAAGAAACCAGCTCATCAAAGGTTCGAGGGGTAAAGCCAATAATATCCACCCCGCAATTGAGGGCCTTAAAGATCTGTCGAGACTTTTCCTGATTTAAAGATGGATGGTTATGGATATGCCCGTAGATATGCCAACTCCCAAAGTAAAAACCATCCCATTCTAATAAGGGATAATGGAAAAGAACAAGGCGGTGACCGCGGTCATGAATAACCAGATAATCGCAGATTTCAACGAAGTATTTTCTTAATTCCGGATTTTTCGTGATCATATCGTCATGGTTTCCACAGATTAGGTGAAGGCGGCCATTTAATTGGGATAAATATGTGGCGGGCGATGTGGTTCGGTAAACCAGATCTCCGACGATATATACATCATCAAATTCCCTGACTACCCGGTTCCAGTTTTGAATCATGGTCCGATCCATTTCTTCAATGCTTGAAAAGGGCCGGTGGCAAAACTTGATGACACGGGTGTCGCCGAAATGACAGTCGGCGATATAGTAGTTCATTCACTCCTCTTCCCTAGTTTCCCTTCTCTTGCCCGGCAAACATTTTAAGCTTCTCTAGTTCGTCCTGGCTTAAAGGGCGGTAATCTCCCGGAGACAAATCCTCTGGAAGCGTTAAATTGGCAAACTGAATTCGTTTCAATTTTAGGACAAGTTTCCCGCAATTTGCAAACATTCTTTTGATTTGATGGTATTTTCCCTCTGAAATCGTCACCCGGCCGCAGGATGACGACAGCTTTTCAAGCTTAGCTGGACGAGTAAGAATCCCTTCTGGCTTTAGAATCATCCCCTCCCGAAAAGAAAGGATGTCTTTTTCATCGAATGGCTGGTCAAGCTCTGCCAGATACACTTTTTTGACATGATGCCTTGGACTTAATAGGCGGTGAGAAAGCCGCCCGTCATTGGTGATAAGAAGAAGTCCACTGGTATCCTTATCCAGCCTTCCGCAGGGAAAAAGCCCCTTTCTCTGATCTTCCGGTCGGATCAGGTCGATGACGGTCTTTTCCCTGTCCCGACTGGCAGAAATCGTTCCAATGGGTTTATTGAGTAAATAATAGACATAACGATCAGTCTGAACTTCTCCCCCATCAATAAGAAATTTTGCATCTTCTTCCACTTTTGTCTTGGGAATTCGGATCAGCTTTCCATCCGCCTGGACCCGCCCGTTCTTCATCAGTTCTGCAATTTCTTTCCGGGACCCTAACCCGGCATTGGCCAAGAGTTTATCTGCGCGTACTTTCATCTCTCCCACCTATTTCCCGTTTTTTCTTGGAGCCTTCATAAACTCATTCGTAAAACAAGGCAAGTCCTCATTGAGAACTTGCCCTCTTTGGTCTCATTTTCTATCTATTTACGTTCACGGTTGATCCCCTCTCTAAGAAGGGTTTCCCTTTTTTCCGACTGCGAGAAACCGATGGACTGGTAAATAATGTTCTCTCATTTTCTCGCGTAAAGACCTTGACCCCAATCTTTGGTTTTTACGAAAAGCTGTTCATATTCAACAGCTAAAAAATCAATTATTTCGTTATTCTTTCTGTAAAAAGTACTTCTTGAGCAGAAGTATACTTCACAGATTTCTTGGACAGATTTTCTTTTGAAGTACCGAAGATCAACAAGATCAAACATGTCTTCTCTTAATGAGAGGATCAAAAGCTTCACAATTTGAATTTGTATCTTCAGTTCATAAATCCGTTCCACTACATTTTCTTCTTCCATCAAAAGGGCTTCTTCAATGGATGCATATTTTCCATTATAACCTTTTTCTATGGGCTGGAGGGATGGGGTTCCCCCGGATTTTAGTCCGCCTGCATCCTGGCGCGTCAAGTAGTCCATTTTCCATTCCATAACGGTTTTGTCGTTATTGAGTTTAGAATACTTTTTACAATTCAATGGGTATTCCTTGAGCATTTCGACGATGAGGTCCCTAGTCTTTTTTGATGATTGGAAATTCATATCCTCTCCTTTTCTTATTTTTAATTGAATAAGGTCCTTAGACCTTTCACTTCCTCTCCGTTCATTCTCAAGTTGGTTCATGTCTTTCCTTTATCTTAAGAAAGAAGGATTGAACCGCTATCCCAAAAATAGATGATTTCACTGTGACTCGGTTTATCGAGAGGAAAAGGAGACATTTTGAAACAAAATGAAGCAATTCGAGACATAAAAAACCGGATGAAAGAAATTTCTTCCATCCGATTTTTAACGATTTGGTCTATGATTGGTTTATGTTTTCTTTTTTAGAAGATCGGAAGAGCACACGTCTGA
>CABTZP010000073.1 GCA_902489375.1 uncultured Tissierellia bacterium
CCAAGAGGGAACCGAGAAGAGTAGTCTTGATCACTTCAAAGTCTGGAGGTGGCCTGCCATCTTCTTTATCAGTGTGATGGTTCATGCCTTTTTGCCGCATTTTCCTTTTTGCCGCATTTTATGAATTTGTTAATAATTTATCAAGATGTATTAAATGCTAATAATCATGGGCGAATGGCAGGGATTTGTCTTCCACAAGTCTTCCACAACTCATGGAAGTTAAGTGGAAATTTGAAGCTCTTATTTTTCCACTTACGAAATTTAAGTGGGAATATGAGACTTGTCTTTTCCCACTTACGATATTTAAGTGGAAATCTCAGACTTGTCCTTTCCCACTTACGATATTTAAGTGGGAATATGAGACTCGTCTTTTTCCACTTACGAAATTTAAGTGGAGATTTGAGACTCGGTTTTTTCCACTTATAAAAAGGTAAGTGGAAAAATAAGACTTACCTTTCTCCACTTAAAAATGGTAAGTGGAAAAATAAAACTTGCCTTTCTCCACTTAAAAATGGTAAGTGGAAAAATGAGACTTGCTTTTCTCCACTTAAAAATGGTAAGTGGAAAAATAAAACTTGCCTTTCTCCACTTAAAAATGGTAAGTGGAAAAATGAGACTTGCTTTTCTCCACTTAAAAATGATAAGTGGAAAAAATGGACTTGGGAATCTCTACTTATTTTTCATGGTGCCTTTTGCTGACGATCAGAGCTAGACGAGATCCTCTCTCTAATTAAGGATGTGGCCTTCCTGCCGGGTGACGAGAATTCTTTGCTGAAAACAAGACCTATTATGTATGCCCTGCATCTTAAGGAGCCTCTCTGGGATGCGACGAGAATTCTTTGCTGAAAACAAGCCCTATTTGGTATGCCCTGCATTTTAAGGTGCCTCTCTAGGGTGCGACGTGAATCCTTTGCTGAAGACAAGCCCTAGCTTATATCCCCTGCATATCATATGAAGACTGTCCGCGGCGCGACGGAAACTCTATACTGAAGACAAGGGCCTATTACTCCTCCACTTTTCCCAATGAAAAACCCCACTTGATCTTGGTGTCATCAAGCGGGGCTTTTCAATAAGAAAGGGTTTTTAAGTAAAAAGAAAGGAGAAAAATCCCTTAGTTCGTCTCTTTGGAAAATCAAATTCCAGATGAAATGGTATTTTGATTTTCTACTACTGATGAAAATCATCGATGATCCCGAAGAAATCGATGATTTTTCATAAAGAGTACTCGATTTGGGCAGTTTATCTATCTTTCTTGCTCAGCTGTACGTAACCAGCAGCGGCAGCGGCTAAAACTAATTCTGTAACGATGATTGCGTCGCCTGTCGGTGGGTTTTTCTTCTCGACTGGTTTTTCATCACAGCATTTTGCGTCTTCTTTTGCTGGCTTGTCATAAACGTCAGCAGAGAATTCTCCTGGCCACCATGTGTGCTCCCATGGATAACCAACTTCACCGAATGGCTCATATTCATCCAGGTCAGCCTTGTCGGGGAAATAAGCGCCATTGTTGTAAAGCTCTTCGCCCTCTTTGACTTCGATCTTTTTTGCCTCTGGTTCATCTACATGGACCTTAGCCGGAAATTCTGCCTTTACCACTGGGGCCGCGGCGATGACCAACGCAAATACTAAGACAAATGCTAATAAAACTTTAGTGAAACGGTTTTTCATCATACCCTCCTATTAAAAAATAATAAGACTTGTGTTCGGGTCCGGTGAAAACCGAACCACTTGCCGGCATAGAATCCTCCTATAGCTTACCCGGGCTATATCTTCCCCGTCCATGCCCACAAGGAAGAATAAGAACAAAAAGCGAATTGATCATTCATTTTCGTTCATATATTTGTGTTCATTATAATCGAAGTTCGTCCTGGGCGCAAGATCGAACGAGGAAAAAGGGGCTTGTCTTAGACAGACTTTTTTCAAGAAGGCCCCTTTTTACCCAAGCTTCATCAATGGAAAAGCGGGACGAAAATCAGGGAAACGGTCGTCATCAGCTTGATCAGGATGTTAATCGACGGGCCGGAGGTATCCTTTAAGGGGTCTCCCACGGTATCGCCAACGACCGCAGCCTTATGGGCTTCTGAGCCCTTGCCACCGAAGTTCCCATTTTCAATGTACTTTTTGGCATTGTCCCAGGCGCCGCCGGCGTTGGACATAAAGATGGCCATGAGAACACCTGTGATCAAGGCACCGACGAGCAGTCCGCCCAGGGCCGCCGCGCCGAGGATTAGGCCGACAATAATCGGGGAAATAACCGCGATTACGCCGGGGATGATCATCTTCTTCAGAGATGCCTGCGTGGAAATTTCAATGCAGCGGGTGTAATCCGGTTCCGAGGTTCCTTCCATGATGCCGGGATCATGACGGAACTGGGCGCGAACCTCTTCCACCATCTTGTTTGCCGCGTCGCCAACCGCTGACATGGTCAGGGCGGAGAAAAGGAAGGGCAGCATGCCGCCGATGAAGGCGCCGGCAATGACCTGAGGATTGGTGATATCAAGGCCTGCCAAGCCCGCTACCTGCGTATAAGAGGCGAAGAGAGCCAGGGCGGTCAGAGCTGCAGAACCGATTGCAAAGCCCTTGCCGATAGCGGCTGTCGTGTTTCCGACGGCATCCAGGCGGTCAGTGATGTCACGAACTTCCTCGGGGAGATTGGACATCTCGGCAACCCCGCCGGCATTGTCCGCGACTGGACCATAGGCATCGACGGCGATTGTTGTCGCACAGGTGGACAGCATTCCAAGGGCAGCCAGGGAAATGCCGTAGAGGCCGGCTTCAGCACCCTGAGACTGGAGGGCGGAATACGAAGCGATAATGCCCACGGCGATAAAGATCAAAGGAAGCGCCGTGGATTCCATGCCGGTGGAAAGGCCGGCGATGATGTTGGTGCCCGCTCCGGTCTGCGCCTCATGAGCGATCTTTTTGACGAATTTATAGTCCCCAGAAGTATAAATTTCGGTCATCTTCGAAATCAGAAGGCCGACCAAGGTTCCGGTGATGACCGGAAGGAAGGGCTTCCAGGAGGCAAAGAAGATAAAGGAGAAAATCAGGGTCGCAATCAGCATCACGCCAGCGGAAATGAGCGTCCCCATGTCCAGGGCCTTTTGGGGATCACGGTCTCCGCGGACGGATTCAATGCCGACCAGTGAGCCGATGATGCCCGCAGCAACGATGCTGAAGGCGTAAATGACGCCCTTATCGCCCATGGCAACGGCGCCCAGCGTGATGGCCGAAAGAATCGAGCCAACGTATGATTCGAAAAGGTCCGCGCCCATGCCCGCGACATCGCCGACATTGTCCCCGACATTATCCGCGATAACCGCTGGATTTCTGGGGTCATCTTCGGGAATTCCGGCCTCAACCTTGCCGACCAGGTCTGCGCCGACATCGGCGGCCTTGGTGTAAATTCCGCCGCCCACACGGGAGAAGAGCGCGACGAAAGAGGCGCCCAGGGAGAAGCCGGTGACGATCTGCACGTTTTTAAAGATCAGATAGAAAAGGCTCATTCCAGCGGCGCCAAGGCCGACGACAATCAGGCCCATGACTGAGCCAGATGAAAAGGCGACTTTTAAGGCCCCGTTCATGCCCTTTGTCTGCGCGGCTTCAGCGGTGCGGACGTTCGCTCCGGTTGCCGCGTTCATGCCGATGTAGCCGGCAAACATGGAGCAGAGGGCGCCAACTAAAAAGCAGATCGCCGTTGTCCACTGACGAAGGAGCAAGCCGATTAAGATAAATAAGACCCCGATAAAAATGGCGATATTCTTATACTCCCGGCGTAAAAAGGCGAAGGCACCTTCACGGATCAGGCCGCCGATTTTACTCATTCGCTCATTGCCGGTGGGCAGCTTCTGAATGCTCTGGAGCTTTTGAAAGGACCAGAAAACCGCCAGTCCTCCGACGATAATCGCAATAATTGTCACTAAATTCATACACCACCTCCTAGGTGTTCTTCCTGATGCATTTCACAAAACACTGAGATCAGTTAAAATAAAATGAATAAGGAAAGCTTCGCGTCCTTATCCACCATATTTTAAACCATATCCACGGCCATTTCCATACTTTGCCCTGAATTCTGTGCTTTTCCAGAGCGAGGAGGACCGTGTGAAAGGACGAAAGGCTTTTTTGATTTCACTTCATGACCTCTATTCCACATCATGAAAGATATATTAAAGTTATATTAAAGATATATTAAGGAGGGAATATGACCAGGACCAGCTGCCGGATCACGGGCATTGAAATTGAAAATTTTAAAAATGTAAAGTACGGGTCGCTGAAGCTCTATTCCGGGGATAAAGGGGAGGATCGGTCTTCCATCCTGGGCCTCTACGGGCAAAACGGGTCAGGTAAAACAGCTTTGCTTGACGGACTTGTCCTCCTGAAATACGCACTGACGGGAAATCCCATTCCCTCCCACTGGAGTGGGCTGATTAATTTGGGGGCAAAGGAGGCGCGCTTTCATTTTACCTTTTCTATCCGCAATGATCATGAAAAATACCGGGTCTACTACAGCTTTTCCCTCAAGCGGGAAAAGAAGGAGCCCCTGGGCAATATGAACATCCCGCCCTTTGAGACGCAAAGGCTATGGGCCTCGGATTCCCATGGCTTGCGGCCGGTGATCTGCAAGGAATCCCTTTCTCTCTCCTACCGGGGAATGGATATGGGCGAAGAAGAGTCACTGGAGGAGGGCGCCTCGCTGGATGACTCTGCGCAGGAGCTTACCTTGCATGAGGATGCCCTAAAGAAGGATACCTTGCGGGAGGATCCCCCACTGGATGGTTTCGAGGCAAAGGATACTCCGGGAAAAGATTCGCAAAGGAAGGATGCTCTGAGAAAGGAATTGTACCTTCGTAAAGAAAAAATATTTGATACTGATAGCGCTGAAGTCTTCCTGCCCCGGGCAAAATATCAGACCCTGGTCGGTCCGGCTAAAACCGTTCAGGATCAGCTTCTGTTAGAAAAAGCGCTCTCAGCGCGGGAAAGCCGATCTTTTCTTTTTTCCCCGGTTCTTTTGCAGACGATTTCCAAACGCATTCAGCCAAAGATGGAGGATGGCCGGTCCGATCAGAGGGTGCGCACGGTAGGGATCTGGTGGAGGGCGATCCTTACCATGGTCCGGTTTGGCAATCTGGAGCTTTTCATTTTCGATGCCCGTCACCGGGACGCAATTTCAATTATCCAACCAATCTATCAAGATAATTTACTTGACACTCCGGCGGACGGATTGGGCGGAGGACAGGCGGTCGGGCTCATTTCCATTCCCTTTGACGCGCCTGGGCTGGTTCCCAATACCGCTCTCGATGGGGTGAAGAAGGCCCTTTCCAGCATCAATACCGTCCTTCCCACACTGATTCCGGGCATGACCCTGGAGTTTGAGGAGCTGGGCAGCCAGCGGATGATGGACGGACAGGTCGGGACCAATATCTTGCTGATGGCCCGAAGGGATAACTTGCTCATTCCTTTGAAGGATGAATCTCAGGGAAATCGGAAAATCATCTCGATCCTTCAGCTTTTGATTATGGTCTATAACGAGCCGTCGGTGACGGTCGCCATTGATGAGCTAGACGCGGGGATCTTTGAATATCTATTAGGGGAGATTTTGCAGATTATTTCCCGGCATGGTTATGGGCAGCTGATTTTCACTTCTCATAATCTTCGGCCGCTGGAGGTTTTGGATCCGCGCTTTGTCGCCTTTTCGACAACGAACCCTTCCAATTGCTATATTCGTTTCCGAATTCCGAAGAACGCGAAAAATCTGCGTGCCTTTTATTACCGGAATATCCTTCTTGGCGGTCAAGCAGAAGAGCTTTACCGTTCGACTAATAATCCGGAAATTGATCTGGCTCTAAAGGCCGCCGGGAAGCGGCTATCTTCGGGCTGGACGAAGGATGCAGACGGGCTATTTTCTTCGGATCTTCCGGATATGCTAAAGGAGGATGCGTTGAAAGAGGATGCGCCGTTTTCTTCGGATCCGTCGAAAGGAGCCGATGATGAAGCGTAAAAAGATCCTCTTTGTCATGGTCGAGGGACGGTCAGAGGAGACCGCTTTTGGTGTGATTCTGGGAAGGCTATATCCGGACGCCATTGTCCACTTGCACGTAATGCATGGGGATATTACGGCCAGCAACAAGACCCACCCGTCGAACATCATGTCCAAAATTACGGCTGAGGTGAAGGAATTTGCCCGTTCCTATGGGCTTAAGAAGCAGGATTTTCAGGAGGTTATTCACCTGATCGACACGGATGGGGCCTTTGTTCCCCCGCAAAAGGTTCATTTTTCGGAGAAGCACCGGAAAATTTTTTATACCGAGGAGAAGATTTTGACGGCTTATCCCGATCAGATTGAGGAGCGAAATAAAAGAAAAACGGCCAATGTCAACAGACTGATTGAGACTGACCGGATTTGGGAGAGCATCCCCTACCAGGTTTATTATATGTCCACGAATCTGGAGCACGTCCTTGTCGGGAAGCTCAACTGCTCTAACCGGGAGAAGGAAAAATTCGCCTTTCACTTCGCGATGACCTATAAGGACCATCTCCCGGACTTTCTTCACTTTATGACAGGGTCTCCTTTTTCAGTTGATGGAGATTATCGAGAGACCTGGGATTTTATTGAAAACAAGGACCATTCCCTCCATCGCTTTAGTAACTACGGTCTTTCCCTGGAGCCGCTGATCCAGTTTCCGGAGGAACTTGGACCAAAGACGAATCCTGACCGAAGATCGGAATAAAAATTTTTTCAGCTTTTTCTTATTTGGGGTAGATATAGGCTTGAGGGTTTTTTCGGGGTTACGTCCTTGCGGCTAGCTTTTGGCGTGAACACCCCATTAGGTTTTTCTGGGGGCGGGCACCGCTTCGGGTTTTTTTTTAGCATTGG
>CABTZP010000074.1 GCA_902489375.1 uncultured Tissierellia bacterium
CGCTAGACTTAGGATCTAGTGCCTTTCGGCGTATGGGTTCAAGTCCCTTTACCCGCACTGACAACTTTTTTCTCATTTTCCTTTTGTGTTAAGGAGCGAAAAACGCCTCCTTGACGATCAAAAAGACGGCGCTGACCTTTTGGTCTAGCCGCCTTTTTCTTTTTCAGCCCTTTTTAAAAGAAACAGAGATGAAACAAATCCCTTTGATTCTCGGACACGAAGAGACTTTCTTTTCCCTATAGTAAAAACAGAAGATCTCCCCAAGGGGGAAAAGGAGGATTTAAATGAAAAAAAGAGCAGGAAAAAGAACCCGGTTTTGGGCGCTGATCATCGCCCTAGTCATGACTTTGATGGCGTCAGGGCTTAAAATCGCAAAAGCAGAGGAGGAAAAGCCCATCTATTTTCATACCATCAATCCCAATGATCAATATGACTGGTATATTGAATCGTTAAACAGGGGACGCCCGGAATCAATAGGAAGACTTCAGCAGTTTCATAATGTGGGCGTTGGGGCAATTGATATTTTTTGCAGGTTAAATGGTCCCTATGACCCCCTTCCGCCGCTTCCTTTGGATAAAGAACTACAATTTTTTTGCATGGAACCTTCTGTTCAGTACTCTGAAAAAGACACCGAAATAAAATTCCCTTATCAGGAGAAGACAAAAGAAGTCTTTGAAATTTTAAAGAGCCATTATGGAATTGAAGAAGAGGATTTGCAAAAAATGGGAAGGGCATCAACCTATTTCGAACGCTTTCATTATCCGATGACCTTTGAACAAATTGGGGTTTGGAATTATATGAAAGATTTTAGGCAAGCGACGAATATCACCCATCCTAAGAGCCCAGAGGAGTCCTTAACGGATCTTCGGGAAAAAAACGACAATATTAAAGAAGCGGATAATCAAGTCCACAGTGGAAATATTTCTTTTTATAAGGGACTCGCTGAAGCGGAACTGATGGCGATGCGAATGGAAACGTCGGCCGAAGCTCCGCTGATGGAAGTGGAGGAGCCTGGAACCTATTCATTTGATCCCGTTTTTGCGTATGCGGTTCCTGAAATGAGGGCCGAAACAGAAGAAGGTTCTCCCCTGATGCTTGATGAAGCCCTTGTTCAACCCCTGGACCGAGAATCTTCCGCCGTGGATACGGGAGAATATACCTTAAGCTTTACCATTCCGGAAGAGGCAAAAAGCGGGGTATACGAAGTCAAAGTCATTCGACCGGATTATGCCGGCCAATACCAATGGAAATTTTTTGCTTCCTTTAAAACACCCACCAGCCCCATCCAGGAATCTTGCCAGCTTTTTGGAAAAATGGAGGGACAGCCGGGAGAAAAAGAAGAGATTTTTCAAGTCAAACTGAACAGGCCCGAAGAAGAGGATCTAGAGCCAGATCCACCGGAAAAGGATCCTCCAAGCGCGAATCCTTCTGAAGAAAAAGGGGATCAGATCAGCCAAAACCATGCCCAATCTCAATCTTCGGGGAATCCTTCAACCAATAAAAATGAAAGCAGTTATTCCACGAATATCCATATCCATTACCCGGAGCAAAAAGACAAAAGCCTTCCAGGAGAAGAGAAGCGATCATTCAAGAAAGGAGAAAAAGAAAAAGAGGGAAAAGTGAAAACCGGGGAGGGGGAAGAAAAGGCAAAAGAAGAAAGCAAAAAAAAGAAAGAGGAGAAAAAGGAGAAGAAAAAAACGGAGGAAGATTGCTATTGCCGCGATCCCGAGAAAAGAAAAAATCCAAAAGACCCTTGCCCCTGCACAGACCCCGATTGTACCTACTGTCAACAAGGCTGCTTAAAGGAAGAGGGGGAGGAAAAAGAAAAAAACCGGACGCTGGGCGAGGAAAAAGGTGAGACAAACTCAGATCAGAAGAAAAAAGAAAAAGTTCTCTCTTCAAAACCCCTTGCGTCTTCCTCAAAAAGGACAAGGAAAAACGCGAATGGGGAAAGCTTATTTTCCCCGCAAACGGGCGCTTTTCAGCTGCTTTCTCTTCCTTTTATTGGAGGGGCCTTGATGAGCGGAGCAAGTGGACTGTTCCTTTTGAAGAAAAAGAAAAGCAGAAACCGGGCGAAAAGAAAAAGAAGAGGATAGAAGGCTAAAAACCAAAAACGGATTTTCTCTGTAAGCCCCATGCGGGAAAAGAAAAAAACCAACGAAAAAATCTGCTTTTTTACGCCTGAGGATTTCTTTTTTCTGCGATTTTTCCGCCTTTTCTCATGGAAAAAGTCCCCATTGTTGGCAATCGCCAAAAACTCGAATATAATGAAAAAAGAGAGAACGGTTCGATTGCAAATAAACCTTGAATGAACAGAGGAAGAGAGGCAGCATGGTGGACTTCGTCATGACGGATCAGGCAAAGGAATATCTTAGAGAAAAGGAGCAAAAAGAAATTTTTATTGATGTGCTCTTAAAGCAGGAAGGTTGCTGTTCCGCCCCCATGCTCTCCGGCATATTCCATAAAAACGCGACAAAGGGAAGGGTCTATCAGACGGAGGAAAAAGATGGCATTGCCATTCATTATGATCCCTTCCTTTTTAAATATGTACCGGATGGAGAAGCCACCGAAATTGATTGTACCGGTTTGGGCCCCTTTCGATCTTTATATTTGAAGACCCGCTTAAACCCATTCAAGGAATTTAAAATTTCAGGAGAAGATTATGGGAGTGGAAAATAAAGGCAAAATGCCTGCAAACACCCTTAACCCAGAGGAAATCATCAAAAACTGGGTTCAAGGTCAGGAAGACGTCCGTCTCTTCGCCCTTTGTGGTAAAAGCGAAGAGGAGGCCGGCTTCGCCCAGGATCAGCCCGTCTACACATTTTTCCTTGGGGTAGAAGACCCGGAAGCCTTTGCGGACCATGACTGGGGAAAGATTTTCGGACAGGAGCCGATTCAAGATTCCGTTTGTCTTTGGAACCCCATCCTCATCCGCCTACTTTTGGCAGATCGGACCCGAATCGACCTTTCCATTGATGATCCCCAGGTCATCGCCCAGATCGTCATGGAAGCCGAAAATCCGGAAATCGTCCTGGATCAGGATGATCTCTGCTGTTCGATGACCCTGCCGACCAACTTTACCCGAAGAGAATCCGCGCCCGATGTGGCAGAACTCGAACTTTATTCGGGCGGCTTTTTCCGCCTTATGACCGATACCGCCTTCTACATCTATCAGGGCCAGCTCTTATCCGCCCAAAAAACCTTGGGAGAAGGAAGAGCAATCCTCTGTAAAATGGTGGAAGCGGCTATGGAAAGAAAGATGGATTATTCGGTCAGCCTTCGGGGCCATGCTGAAAAACTAGACAAATACCTAGACGACGAATGGTATGACCATCTCACGGAAACCTACGTCGACTGTGCGCCGGAAAGGCTCTGGGACGGGCTTTTTCAGGCCAGCATTCTCTTCCGAAAGGCGGGTCTGGTGATGGATGAGGATTCTTCCTTTACCTATCCCCGCCGGATGGATGTCACCCTCATGCGGCTCTTTCGTCAGATGTGGGAGGAAAGCCAATGAAAAAGAAAATAGAAGAATTTTCCATTAAGCGCTTTCGAAGAGGAGGAATTTTCCTCCTCTGCTTTCTTTTATGCTTCACGGTCGGCGGGCCTCTGATTGGGGAAAATCCAGAGGAAAGGGCGTTTTGCGTCTTTACCCCGGCCTGGGTCCAGGCAAAAAAAGAAGGAGCGGAGATTCAAGATTTTTCTTTAGAGGATTATCAAAAAGAAGGATCAATCTCTGAAAAATTCCCAGAGTCCACATTCGATCAGGAAGAACGAGAAGAAGGGACGAAGTCTTCAGAAGAGGAAGACGAAGATCAGCCTTCCCAGCCGGTCACGGAATCGGCGAAAGAAGATGAAGAAAAGACCGCGGCGTCTTTAAAAAAGTTTTTCACCTACTATGATCAGGTCCCCGTCATGCTGATTGGCACGGTGGAAGGATCCAATGTGATGATGGGAAAAAATGCCGATCAGGTTCATGGGATTGCCTCCATGACAAAGCTAATGACCTATTATCTGGCAAAAGAAGACCTTGCTTCTGGAAAAGCGTCCATGGAAGACGAAGTTACCGTTTCCAAGGAAGCGGCCGATCTTAATCAGGCGGGATATTCGAATTATGGTTTAAAGGCCGGAGATAAGCTCCCCTTGAGCCAGATGATCTACGGGATGATGACCGTCTCTGGGAACGACGCGTCCACCGCGATTGCCGAGCACCTGGGCGGAAGCGAAAAGGCTTTTGTCGCCCGAATGAACCAGACCGCAAAGGACATGGGCCTTTCGACGATGCACTTTGTCAACGCCTCAGGGATTACCTTGGAAGATGGAAAATATAACCAATCCTCCGCCCGGGATCTTTATCGTTTTGCCTTAAAGCTGATTAAAAAATATCCGGAAGTTCAGGATTTTACCAAAGTAAAACAGGTTGAAGAAAAAGAGCGAAAGTTTTCACATCCTTCGACCTTTTACCAGTATATGCGGGACATTCCTGGGATGAAGGGGCTGAAAACGGGAAATTCCAAGGAAGCCGGTCACTGCTTCGCCGGCTGGTTTTCCATTCATTCCAAACTGACCCAATCCGATTATGAAATCATTGCCATCCTGATGGGCGCGCCCTCAAATGATGCAAGGTGGCGGACTACCCTTGAGATGGTTCAAACGTCTGCCGGTTCTTTTTCTCCCCTTCAGCTCGTCGATCAGGAAAAGCCCGTTGAGCGAATGGAGATTCCTGGCTCAAAAGAAGGCTGGGTTGACCTTTATCCGGCGGAGAGCTTTTCCATTTTCACCTATACCAACGCCAAATTCGATATCCATTATCGGATTGATTCCGGCATTACCGCGCCGACAAAGGCTGGGCAAAAGTTCGGCACCATCTCCATCAGCAAAGAGGGCAAAGAGGTTAAGGAGATTCCGATTGTCGGCCATGAATCTACTGAAAAGGCGCCCTTCCTCAGTCGCTTGGGAGAGGGTATCGGGCGATTTACCAACTTTTTATCCAGCCTGGCCTAGGGGCTGGGCTCCTCTTTTCAACAAAAAACAAAGGGGCTGTATCGAACGATTTGCTCGTTCTGACACAGCTCCTTTTTCGCAGCATGGAGGAATCGAACCCCCGGCCTTCTCCTTAGGAGGGAGACGCTCTATCCGACTGAGCTAATGCTGCCCGCGGATCTTTTCCCAGGCGGGCCCCGGGAATGCTTCCTATTTTATACAAAAAGGGCAATCTTTTCAAAGGGCTTTTTTCTCGAACCTCGGCAAAAAATATCGCGGGAGAAAACCGCCTCCTTTCGAGAATTCTTGAAGGCCCGCACGCTCATTGATATAATGAAAAAATCAATTCATCTTTATAGCAGAGACGGTGCGAAAGACCGATCCGCAGCGTTTTAGGGCTTTAAGAAATACATCATATCAGGAGGAACCATGAAAAAATATAAGACCAGTGATATCCGCAATGTTGCCCTGGTTGGGCATAGCGGTTCCGGAAAAACCAGTCTGACCGAAGCGATTCTTTACGCGACCGGCGCCATCCAGCGGCCCGGCAAGATCGAGAACGGCTCGACCGTTTCCGACTTTACCAAGGAAGAAATTGACCGCGCGATTTCCATTAGCCTTAGCCTTTTGCCAGTTGAATGGAAAAACAAAAAAGTGAATTTTTTGGATGCCCCCGGTTACTTCGACTTTGCCAGCCAGGTTTTGACCGCGCTGAAAGCCGCCGAAAGCGCCCTGATGGTCATTGACGCTTCTGCCGGCGTTGAAGTTGGAAGTGAGATTTATTGGAATTATACTGAAAAAATCAGCCTTCCCCGGATTATCTTCCTGAATAAGATGGATAAGCCCAATGTCAATTTCAATGAAAGAATTTCCGAACTCCATCAGAAATTCGGGAAAAAAGTCCTTCCTCTGACCCTGGCCATTGGCTCAGGAGAAAACTTTGAGGGGCTGATCGACATTATGGACCGCAAAGCGTATAAATACGATGGAAATAAAGCCACAGAAATTCCCATTCCCGATGGCCAGGAAGAAGAAATTCAGGCCGCCTACGAAGAACTGGTCGAAGTCATTGCCATGTCGGATGATACCCTGATGGAAAAATATTTTGAAGGGGAAGAATTTAGCGAAGAAGAGGTTCGTACCGGCATGACCAAGGCCATCACAACGGGTCTGGCCGTTCCTCTGATTGCCGGCTGTGCCATTACCGGCGCGGGAACGGACCTTCTATTAGACGCGATTACCCAGTACCTGCCCGCACCGGATAATGCCGACGCAAACTCCGGCTTCCACGTTCTGGAAGGCGAAGCCCAGCCGATGGATCCTTCCGCTTCCTTCAGCGGAGCCATCTTTAAGACCTCCATCGACCCCTACGTGGGCAAGATCTCCTATATTAAAGTCCTTTCCGGGACCTTAGCCAAAGGGGAAATCTATAATGCCAGCAAAAAATTGAAGGAAAGACCGGCCGGAATGTTCTACCTCCGCGGCAAGGAACAGATTGAAACCAGTGAGCTCGTCGCCGGCGACATCGGCGCCCTTTCCAAACTGGATAAAACCGAAACCGGCGATACCCTCTCCGATCCGGCCAAACCCGTCGTCTTTAAGCTGATGAAACTGCCTGAGCCGACCCTTACCTTTGCCATTGTCGCGGACACCAAGGCGGATGAAGATAAGATGAGCCAGTCCCTCGCCAAGCTTGCCCAGGAAGATCCCACCTTCAGCATCGAGAATAATCAGGAAACCAAGCAGCTCCTGAAGATCGGAAGAGCACACGTCTGAA
>CABTZP010000075.1 GCA_902489375.1 uncultured Tissierellia bacterium
GGAAGGGACCTGATCACGTCCGCTTTTCGGATGACGGTTCAGCTGGTTATCGCCGGCTCAATCCTCACCGTGATTCTGGGAAAACCCCAACCCCGAATTACCCTTATGGTCTTTTTGGTGATGGAAATCTTCTCCGTTTTTACTATTTTTCGCCGGGTCAAGACTCCTCTTCCCCCGGCCTTAAAACGAGCGGCCGCCATCGCCCAAATGTTTGGGACGGTGGTGTGCGTCTCGTATTTTCTTTTTTTCGTTGTCCGTCCCCATCCCTGGTTTGATCCCCAGTATTTTATTCCCCTCGGGGGGATGATGATTGGAAACGCGATGACCGCCGTTGCCCTTGCGATGACTCGGCTGATTGACGCTGTTCGGGAAGGAAGAGATCAAATTGAAGGAGCGCTCATTTTGGGCGCGGATCCCAAGCGGGCCATGAAAGTTTCAATTGATAAGACCTTTGATGCGGCGATTCTTCCGACCTTAAGTTCTATGGCGGGGATGGGCATCGTCATCCTTCCGGGGATGATGACCGGTCAGATTCTCTCTGGCTCTGCGCCCAACACGGCAATCAAATATCAGATTGCCATCATGCTGGGAATTTTGGGCACCACTTCCATTTGCGTGCTGACCTTCCTGACCCTGGCCAGCCAGTCCCTTTTTAACGAAAAAAAGCAGCTGGTCTTTGAAGATCAGCTGCTTGTCTTAAAAGAAAGAAAAAAATTCAAAAGGAAATCATGATCTTCAAGCGATCAGCGCTTGCTTAATGGCACGTAGGCATGATTTTCTCCCAGGGAAACATAGGCGGGCCGCATGATCTTTTTATCTTGAAGCTGCTCTAACCGATGGGCACACCAGCCCGCCAGCCGGGCCAGAGCAAAAATCGGCGTATCCAGGTCATCTGGAATGCGCAGGATGTGATAGACCAGTCCGGTATACATATCAACATTCGCACAAACCTTTTTGTCTGGCCCAAACATTTCGATCATGAGCTCCTGGGAAATTTTTTCAATATTCTCCCTCAGTTCCAGTTCACTTTCCATATTGACATAGGCGACAACGCTCCGGGTCGCTTCTTTTAAAAGCTCGGTTCGGGGATCCGAAAGGGTGTAGACGGCATGACCCATCCCATAGATCAGCCCCGAATGGTCAAAAGCTTCTCCTTCAAGAATTCTTTTTAAGTAAGACCGGAGGCTTTCCGGGTTTTTCCAATTGCACCCTTTTTTGATGTCATCAATCATGGCCAGGACCTTGGCGTTGGCGCCTCCGTGCTTCGGGCCCTTTAAAGAGCCAATGGCCGCAGCAATGGCAGAATAGGTGTCGGTACCGGTCGAAGAGATGACATGGGTGGTGAAGGTGGAGTTATTGCCCCCGCCGTGATCCGCCTGGACAATCAGGCAAAGGTCAAGGAGCTTGGCTTCCCAAGGCTCAAATCGGCTGTCATCCCGGATCATATGGAGGAGGTTTTCCGCGACATGGGCGCCTGGGACCGGCTGATGGATAATCAGCGACTTATCATCAAAGTAGTGAAGCTTAGCCCGGTAGGAGTAGGCGACGAGAAGAGGCATTTTGGCGATCAAACTGTACGCTTGGAGGAGGGAGTTTTCAATTGAGGTATCATCTGGATTGGGGTCATAAGAATAGAGGGTCAGCACGACACGCTGAAGCTTATTCATCAGCGTCCGGCAGGGAATTTTGAAAAAAACATCTTCCTTAAAATGTTCCGGCAGGGCGCAAAGTTGGGTCAGCGTATTCATGGCTTCTCCCAGCTGGGTTCGGGTGGGAAGTTTGCCAAAAAGAAGTAGAAAGGCAATCTCCTCATAGCCCAGACGGCCCTCGTCATAGATGCCCTGGACCAGGTCCTCAATGGGAATGCCTCGGTAAAGGAGACGTCCGGGAGAGGGAACCTTTTTTCCGTCGATATATTCGTAACCAAAAACCCCGGAAATTCGAGTAATGCCGACGAGAACGCCTGTTCCATCTTCATTTCGAAGGCCCTGCTTCACTGAATATTTTTTGTAAAGCTCCGAATCCAGGGAAGTCGTCTCATCGAGGACTTCCAGAAGCTCATGATCATCCATCAATGTCTTTTTCATGATTCCTCCTTACCCATTTTGTAATTCCCGGATAAGCGCCCGGGTAAAGTCTCTTGTTCCCAGCGACCCTCCAAGATCGGGGGTTCTTTTTTCGGGCGCTTTCAGCGTCCTTTGTAAGGCCTGGCGAATATCCCCAGCCGGTTTGGCCTGTCCAATATGATCGAGCATCATGCAGGAGGCTAAAATCAGGGCCGTGGGATTGGCCTGATTTTTCCCTGCAAGGTCCGGGGCCGACCCGTGGACCGCTTCAAAAATGGCCCGTTCCTTTCCAATATTGGCCCCGGGCACAAGGCCAAGGCCCCCGACCAGGCCCGCGCAAAGATCCGAGAGGATATCCCCATAGAGATTTTCCGTAAGAATAATGTCTACGGATTCCGGCTCCAGAACCAGCCTCATGGCCATGGCGTCGACCAGGACCTCCTCAGTCTCCACCTCAGGATAAGCCTGGGAAACTTCCCGGCAGCTTTCCAAAAAAAGGCCGTCAGTCAGCTTCATGATATTGGCTTTGGTGACAATGGAAACCTTTGGTTTTTTCCAGGCCCGGGGGGAGGTTTTTCCCGCCGCTCTTTCTTCCGCCGAAAAAGCTTGACTCCGGGCAAATTCAAAGGCTGCCCGGGCAATCCGTTTCGAGGCCTTTTTCGTAATGACTTTAATCGAATGCTTTTCCTCCGGGCTGATCTCTTCCTCTATCCCTGCGTAAAGATCTTCGGTATTTTCCCGAAAAATCACCAAGTCCACATCTTTGTAAGGCCCCTCTAGCCCCGGGATGGACCGGACCGGCCGGACATTGGCAAAAAGGTCAAAACGCTTCCGAAGCTGAACATTGACGCTTTGGAAGCCCTTGCCGATAGGGGTGGTGATGGGCCCCTTTAAAGCGACCTTATTTTTTTCAATCGAAGCGATTGCCCGGTCGGGAATGAGCATTCCTTCTTTTTCCAAAGCCGAAGATCCGGCCAGGACTTCCTCAAATTCAATCTCGGCGGAAGAGGCGAAAAGGACGTCTTTTACGGAGGAAATGATCTCCGGACCAATGCCGTCGCCGGGAAGGAGGGTAATGGTTTGTTTCATCGGGGCTCCTCGCTCATAATTCGGTCAAAATATTCCTGGTGGGCCTTAATATAATTGATATAGCCCCCTTCCAAAAGGACCTGTCCTTCAATCGCGTTGCACTCGTGACGGAAAATGACATCTTTCCCATTGACAAAGGCATGGATCAAAGTCAAGTTTTCAAAAGCCTCTTGAAGTCCGGTCAGCTTCACCGTCGCGCCCTCCGTAAAGAGCTTATAATCCTCCGGATTGTCAAAGACCAGGGGGAGGATCCCGGAGTTGATTAAGTTGGTCCGGTGAATCCGGGCAAAACTCTTGGCAAAAACCGCCCGGACCCCTAAATAGAGGGAGACAAAAGCGGCGTGTTCCCGGGAAGAGCCCTGTCCATAGTTTTCTCCCCCCGCAATAAAGCCTCCGTCATGCTCCTTTGCCCGGACTGGAAAATCGGGGATCAAGGTTTTAAACATATAGTTGGAAAGGTAGGGAACGTTAGACCGGAAGGGAAGAAGTTTAGCATTGGATGGACAGATATCATCCGTAGTGACATTGTCTCCGGCCTGAAAGAGGACTTTCATGGTCAGGGAATCTTCCAAAGCCTGCCCCAGGGGGAAGGGCTTGATATTGGGGCCCCGTAGGATTCGAACCGGTTTTTCAGAAGGCTCGGAAAGCTTCTTTGGAATAATGAGATACGACGTGCTCAGTTCGAATACATTGGGGATTTCCACATCCAGGTCTTGCGCGTATCTTCGGGGGTCCGTGATGACGCCATTAATGGCGGAAGCGGCTGCGGTTTCGGGACTGGCCAGGTAAATGCCCGCATCGGTGGTCCCGGACCGGCCCCGGAAATTGCGGTTAAAGGTCCGTAAGGATTTGCCTCCGCTCTTTGGGGCCTGCCCCATGCCGATGCAGGGGCCGCAGGCGCACTCCAGAATTCTTGCGCCGGCTTTGAGAAAACTGGTTAAGGCGCCGTTTTCGGAGATCAGTCGAAGAACATGGGAGGAACCTGGAGTCAGGGTCAGATCCAGGCTTGGCCAGGCCCTATGCCCGTCTAAGATCGCCGCCGCCTTCATAATATCGGTAAAGGATGAATTGGTGCAGGAGCCGATGCAGATCTGATCCAGCGGCTCTCCCTCCACGTCTTTTACCCGGACGACCTTATCCGGGTTGCTGGGCAGAGCGATCA
Organism: uncultured Tissierellia bacterium; assembly: GCA_902489375.1. Taxonomy (GTDB): domain Bacteria; phylum Bacillota; class Clostridia; order Tissierellales; family Peptoniphilaceae; genus CABTZP01. The sequence continues at coordinate 4,318 of CABTZP010000075.1, forward strand.
TGGGGACAATCTCAGAAAGATCAATTTCAAGAACTTCTTCATATTCGGCATCCGGGTCAGCCTCAAGGGGAATATAGTCCTTGGCTCTTCCCTGACGGGTTAAAAACTTGAGGGTGTTTTCATCAGAGGGAAAGATGGAGGCCGTGGCGCCCGATTCCGCCCCCATGTTGCAGATGGTTGCCCGATCGGTAACATCCAGATTTTTTACGCCGGGACCGGAATACTCCAAAATTTTTCCAACGCCGCCTTTGACGGTGATCTGCCTGAGAATTTCAAGAATCACATCTTTGGCGTTGACGCCGGCTTTCAAGGAGCCTGTGAGATGAATATTTAAGATCTCCGGGACGCGGATGTTAAAGGTCCCTGTTGCCATGGCAACGGCAACATCCAGCCCGCCGGCGCCAATCGCCAGCGCGCCCAGCCCGCCGTCAGTGGGGGTGTGAGAATCTGATCCTAAAAGGGTCGCACCGGGCTTTCCAAACCGTTCCAGATGAACCTGGTGGCAAATACCGCCACCGGGTTTCGAGAAGATGATTCCATATTTTTCAGCGCAGGAGCGGATGAAGGCATGGTCATCGGCGTTTTCGAAACCGATTTGAAGAATATTGTGATCAATGTAGGCGACCGAAAGGTCAGTTTGAATCCGGTCGACATCCAGGGCCAGGAGCTGGAGGTAGACCATGGTTCCCGTAGAATCCTGGGTCAGGGTCTGGTTGATTTTGATCGTGATGGTTTCACCCGTCTCCATTTTTCCTTCCAGCAGGTGAGATTCTAATAATTTTGCAGCGAGTGTTCCCTTCATCGGCGTCTCCTCCTTAAAATAACATATGACCAATGAGAAATCGGCCCCATGCGCATGAACCAATCACCGCTTTTAAAAGGGATGAATGGCTGGCGGCCATGGGCTTATGATCGTCAGCAACCGACCGATTTTCTTTTTTGGGGCAAATGAATAACCCTATTCTATCCTTTGCTCCAATGAAGTGCAATTGATCAAAACCTTTGCCCCTTTAACCTTTCGCAGAGGGGGAGATCCGCTGGTAGACTGACCTTCTAGGGATATTTATCCATGATGAATTCGTTTTCTCAATTTGTTTTCTACTTTTCCTTTTGATATAATAAATTTACATGATGCTGAGGAAAGAAGCCTGAGCGGGTGTTTTCGCCCAGGTAAGAATAAAAAAACCTGCTAACAACCGACATCAATCTACTACATCACTGAGCAGTTGATTTATTCAAATTCATTATCCCTCAGTAGCTGAAGAAGCGGATTCCGGTTTGGATCCGTTTTAAAAAAAATTGTATGAAAACCATTTCATGAAAGGAGAAGTTTTATGGCATTAAAGTATGCAGAACGTATGAGCAACATGAAGGCTTCTGAAATTCGCGAGCTGTTGGCATTAACCCAGAAACCAGAGATCATTTCTTTCGCGGGAGGACTTCCTGCACCCGAGATGTTCCCCGTTGAGGCTTGGAAAAAGGCCAGTGACAAGGTTATGGATGAACAAGGCCAGGTCGCTCTTCAGTATGGCCCAACCGACGGTGTCCCAAGATTAAGAGAACACTTAATCCCCCGAATGGAAAAATTATTCTGCAAGAATGTCGACCCCAAAGACTTCTTAGTTCTTTCCGGCTCTCAGCAGGGTTTGGACTTTATGCCCAAGGTCATGATTGATAAGGATGATTACATCATCGTTGAGTCTCCAACCTATTTAGGCGCTTTAAACGCTTTTAAAGCCTATCAGCCGCGTTTTATTGAAGTTCCTTCTGATGATGACGGCATGGATCTGGATTACCTGGAAGAGCAGTTAAAGACCCATGAAAACGTTAAATTCTGCTACGCCATTCCTGATTTCCAGAACCCATCCGGAAGAACATGGTCCCTCGAAAAGAGAAAAGGATTGATGGACCTCGCGAATAAATATGACTTCGCGATTTTGGAAGATAACCCCTACGGCGAACTCCGTTTTGCCGGTGAAATTCTCCCCTCTTTACGTTCTATGGATACTGAAGGCCGCGTCGCTTTCATGGGCACCTTCTCCAAGATCCTCAGCCCTGGCATCCGTCTGGGTTGGTTCAACGCCGATCCCGAATTACTGGGCAAGTTCAATTTAATTAAGCAAGGTGCTGACCTCCAGTCCTCTACCCTTACCCAGCTGATCCTGGCTCAGTTCCTGGATGACAATGATGTTGAAGAACACATCCAGAAGATCTGCGATCTTTATGGAAAGAGAAAAGACATCATGGTCGAATCCATGAAGAAGTACTTCCCTGAGGAAGTCACCTTCACAAACCCCGAGGGCGGTCTCTTCCTGTGGGTCATGCTGCCGGAATACATTAATGGCCGTGATTTAGCAAAGAAAGCCATTGATAAGAAGGTCGCTTA
>CABTZP010000076.1 GCA_902489375.1 uncultured Tissierellia bacterium
AGCACCTGACTCTTAATCAGGGTGTCCACGGTTCGAGTCCGTGAGGGTGGAAAAGATAAACCGCTTGAAACCAATGGTTTCAGGCGGTTTTGTTATTGTCTATTTTGCCTTGGTCTCTTTCTGTTTAGTGATCAGCGTGGAAAAGAGCGCCCGGCTTGAGAAAGGTGTTCACTTGATGGAAAGCCTCCCGAAGCTCCCTTACCGCTTTTCCCGTATCCTCCGCCCGAATCAAAGAGGAAACGGCACAAATGCCCGATATATGGGAATTATCCAGAATTCGAAGATTCTCCTTGGTCAGTCCGCCTAAAGCATAAACCGGAATTTTTACAGAGTCGGCAATCTTCCGAATCAGATCAACCGGTGTGATTTTCGTAATGACATGGGTTTGGGTGGGATAAACAGCTCCGGAGCCTAAATAATCAGCGCCTTCCTCTTCAGCCTTTAGCGCACGATCAATCGATTTTGCCGTAGCGCCAATAAGGTTTTCCGGTCCAAGAAATTCTCTAGCCGCTTGGATCTCCATATCTTCCAGGCCCAGGTGAACCCCGCATCCTGCGACCTTTGCGACCTTGACCCGGTCATCCACAAGAAGAGGAACCTGATAAAAATCCGTGATTTCCTTAACCTTTCGGACAAGACCGAGAATCTCTTCATCGAAACGATCCTTATCTCGGACCTGGACGAGGTCCGCTCCAGCCTGGCAGGCCTGATCGATTTTACGGATTAACTCTTCATCAAGAAGGCTCCCATCCGTAATGAGATAAATGAATTTTTCTTTTTCCTGAAAGGCACGAAAAATTTTTCTCCTCGCCCAATCTTTTTCCATAGGATCCCCTTCCCGTTAATGCCCGCGCGTTTTCTGACGAACGACCTCATACATGAGAATCGCTGAGGAAACTGAAGCGTTCAATGATTCAATGCGTCCAAACATGGGAATCGATACGAGCAAATCACATTTATCCTTTGTTAATGTCGCGATCCCTTCCCCCTCACTTCCGATGACCAGACAGACGCCTCCGGAAAAATCCGTCTCCCAAAAAGACTGACCGGCTTCTCCGGCCGCACCATAAACCCACAGATTTTCCTTTTTCAGTTGGTCAATGGTCATATTAATATTGTTGACCTTAGCGATCTTCATATAGGATGTCGCCCCGGAAGAGGTACGTTCTACAGCCTCGGTAATGAGGCTGGACCTTCGCCTGGGAATAATGACCCCGTCCGCTCCCGCACATTCCGCGGTTCGAATAATGGCGCCAACGTTATGGGGGTCGGTGAGCTCATCCAGGATCAGGACAAAGGGGTCATGGCCCTTTTCCCTGGCTTCCGCCAGGATCTCCTCTACGGTAGAATAAGCAAAATCTTCCGCCAAAAGAACCACTCCCTGATGGTTTTTAAAGTCCGTCATCTGAGACAATTTCTTCTGATCCGTTTGAACGATGACGATCTTTTTTTCTCTGGCCAATCGCTCTATCTGCTGAATGGAGCCGTGTGTCTCCCCTTTTTGAAGATATAATTTTTCCGCTTCTCGGCCGGAGCGAAGGTACTCCAGAACCGACCGACGACCGTAAATATAACTGTTCATTAATTTTTTCTCTCCCAGACCACACCGGTCGGCGTGTCCTTTAGGATAATCCCCATTTGAAGAAGCTGATCTCGGATAGCATCGGCCTTCGCAAAATCCTTTTCTTTTCTGGCCTGATTTCTCTCTTCAATCAGCCCTTCAATATCCTGGTCCAGTGATTCTTCCTTTGTCCGATCTTCCAGACCTAAGACTTCTAATAGCTGCAGGTAGAGATCATACAGACTCTCCACCACTTCCCTAGAGGAGTCCTCGGTAAGGTTGGCGTTGGCCAGGCGAGAAAGGTCAAACAGGGCGGTCAGCGCATCGGCGGTATTTAAGTCATTTTCCATCACCCGAATAAAGGTCTCTTTGATTTTATCCCCTTCCTCGAGAAGTCCCTGCTCTTCTTCCGTGAGAGAATTTTCCGGACAATGGTCTAAAAGCCTTTCCATGTTATGTTTTGCATTCATCAGCCGTTCATAGGAAGCCTTGGACTGATCCATCACTTGACGGGAGAAATTGATGGGTGCCCGATAATGGGTGGAAAGGAGCCAAAAACGAACAACAATTAGATCATATTCTTTGGCAATGTCATTTAAGGTAAAGAAGTTGCCCAGGGATTTGGACATTTTTTCTTTTGTCCCATCGGCAGCCGATACGGTGATCATCCCATTATGCATCCAATATCTGGCAAAGGTCTTTCCCGTCAGGCTTTCAGATTGGGCAATCTCGTTTTCATGATGGGGGAAGATCAGATCTGCCCCGCCAGCATGGATATCAATGGTATCGCCCAGGAGATTTTGGGACATGGTGGAACATTCGATATGCCATCCCGGCCTTCCCGGCCCCCAGGGGCTGTCCCAGGCCGGCTCATTTTCCTGTTTTTGTTTTTTCCAGACGGCAAAGTCCATGGGATCGTCTTTTTTCTCGTTGACAGAAATTCGCGCTCCTGCCTGAAGGTCTTCAACCTTTTTCCCGGAAAGCTTTCCATATTCCTGATCTTTGGAAACGTCAAAGTAAACAGCATCCTCCGCCTCATAGGCCACTCCCTTGTCGATCAGGCCCTGAACAAAGGCAATGATTTCCGCAATGAGCTGGGTTGCCCGGGGATGGATCGTCTCCTCTTCCAGAAGGTTTAACTGATGGGCATTTTGAAGAAAAGCATCAATATACGTTTCAGAAATATCTGAATAACTTACCCCCTCTTTGTTTGCCCGGTTAATGATTTTGTCATCAATATCCGTGAAATTGACGACATACTTTACATCATATCCGCTCCACTTCATAAACCGATGGAAGGTGTCGAACACCACTAAGGGACGGGCATTGCCAATGTGAATGTAATCGTAGACCGTCGGTCCGCAAACATACATCCTCAGTTTTCCCTCCTCAAGGGGTTCAAAGTTTTCTTCTTGACGGGATAGGGTACTATAAATTTTCATGGACATGGGAATCCTCCCTTTCTTTATCTTATGCGCTGGGTTTGTCTTTTTGTTCTTTTTTTACCCGGTTCAGGCGGCTAATGACTTCCTCCCGGCCTAAAACGAGCAAGGTATTGGTGAAATCCGGTCCTGAAGTCTGACCCACCACGGCAGACCGGATGGGAAACCAGAGATTTTTCCCTTTAATTCCGGTTTCCTTCTGAATTTCTTTGACCAGGCCAGAACAAAAATCACGGTCAAAACTGGGGGCATTTTTTACTTTTTCTTCGAAAATCGTTAAAATCTTTCGCGCTTGTTCACTTTGGATCGCTTCTCGGGCATCCTCATCATAGGAAAGATCCTCCGAGGAAAGAAAAAGCCTGCGGGTGTAATCGGGAACCTGAGAAAAGTGCTCTGTCCGGTTTTGATAGGTTTCCGTCACCAGACGGAGCTTTTCTTCCGGGTAGGTGATGTCAATGAGGCCCGCCTGGGTCAAATATTTTTTAAAGCTGGCCTCCGCCTCTTCGAGAGGAAGCTTTTTGATGTATTCTTGGTTCATCCAATTGAGCTTTTTCACATCAAAGATTCCCCCATTGGTGGAAATGCGATCAAAATCAAAAAACTTTTTCAGATCCTGGTCGGATAAAATTTCCTCGTTTGATTCCGGAGACCAGCCCAAAAGTGAAATATAGTTGACCAGGGCTTGGGGAAGGTATCCTTTATCAAGAAAAGATTCAACCGAAACATCTCCATTTCGCTTGGAAAGCTTTTTATGATCTTCTCCTAAGACCGTCGGGAGATGAACGAAAACAGGCGGCGCCCAGCCAAAAGCCTGGTACAGGTACACGTGTTTAGGGGTAGAGCTAATCCACTCCTCTCCCCTGACCACATGAGAAATCCCCATGAGATAATCATCAATCACCACGGCAAAATGATAGGTGGGAAAACCATCTGACTTGATCAAAACCTGATCATCCATCTCGTCGGTATTGATCGTGATTTTTCCCTTCACCAGGTCGGTAAAAGAGATGTCTGTATGCTCGGGCAGTTTCAAACGGATAACATACTCTTCTCCGGCTTCGGCCCTCTTTCTGGCTTCCTCCAAAGAAATGCTCCGGCAATGTCCATCGTAACGAGGCGTCTGTCCCTTTTCTTTTTGGCTCGCTCGCACCTGATCGAGTCTTTCCTTGGAGCAAAAACAGTAGTAGGCTTTTCCTTCTTCCAGAAGCTGGTTAATATATTGATTATAAATGCCGGCCTTTACCCGTTCAGACTGAATATAGGGCCCGCACCCGCCTTTCTCCTGAATTTTTCCCTCTGTTCCAATGAAAGGCCCCTCATCGTAATCCAGTCCGGCCCATTCGAGGACGTGAATCAAATTTTCCAAGGCCCCCTCGACATACCGGCTGCGATCAGTATCTTCAATACGAAGGATAAACTCTCCCCCGTGATGACGGGCGAAAAGGTAATTAAACAGAGCTGTACGAAGTCCTCCAATATGCATATAACCCGTTGGACTGGGCGCAAAACGGACTCGAACGTGATTCATATGACCTCCTGAAGGTAAGTTTACGTTTTCCGGAAGCTTTCCCGGACAAAAACTGGAAAAATTTTAATTTCTTTTATTTTATCAAAGCTTCTACATAAAATATACACAAGTGGCGAATATACTATAGGTAGTTAAAAACAAAGTGAAAGAAAAGCTTTGATCATTCTATTAATTCCTTTCCCTGAAAAAAGGCGCCCCGAATCCCTACCCGGTTCAGGCCGCCCTTTTCTTTTTCTTAATTTGTTCCCTGTCTTTCGGCTTACCGAGCTACCACCTTAAATTTCACCTTGGCCGGCGTAAAGCTCTTGAGTTTAAAAATCTCCGGAACTTTGACCTGCACGGGAATCTCCAGTTCCTTTCCCACCGCGGGAATCGCGATTCCTTTAAAAGAGGCCGTCACGGTAAAGTCCGATTTTTTCATCTTCAAAAAATCATCTGAAAATCCGGCCAGCCGCAAAGTCATTTTTCCGTCTTCGACTGAAGGCTTGAGCTGAGCTTTTTCTGGCAATCCTTCCAGCTTGATCTGGGTATAGGGAAGATCAATGGATCCGTCGGTTTCCTCAGCAACGGTTATTTCCATCGTCACTTCTGGAAGATCCTCAACGGGCGTAATCCCATCTGGAAAAACTAGGCCCTTATGAACGAGTCCCGAAGACTTGATCAGGCTCCGATCCAGCGGCTGGGTTTCAATGTGGGGTATTTGATTAATAACATTCGTCTTTCCCTTGATCTGCACCGAATTCGGAACGATCGTAATGGAAGAGATTTTCTTTCCGTCAACATTTTCCCCTTGCTCCGCGACGGTAATCGGCACGCTCTTGATTTTATAGACGGAAGCGGCGATGTTCACTGAAGAAAGACTGAGTTTTACCTCATCCACTTCATTTCCTGATTTGTCGACCGGGATGATGGGAACATTGGCAGAGCTATCGGCAGTAAGAGAAGAGACTTCGTAATTCGCCTCTAGGTGATTGATCGTATCGACCTTGGATCTCGGCCCCGTCACCGTCACGGTCTTCGGGGTCGGGGTCAGACTCTCCAAGACATAATCTTTCTGCAGGGTCCCCTGGCCACTCACCTGAACCTCAATATTGCGCTGAACAATCTTTTCAATGAGCACTTCGACTTCTTTTGGGGAATCGTCATTGATATAAAGACTGGTCGGCAGGTCATATTTAATCCTTGCGGTTTGTTTGCCCTCGTGAAGCTTGGATCCGTCTATTACCGCTTTGACATCGCTCTTTTCAAGCAGGCCCAGGGAATTTCTTTTTCCGGTCACCGAGGCGGAGATTGCTGGCGGATTACAGCTTACAATTTCCAAATTTTGTCGGTCTAAGATCTCCGGATTATCCACTGTAATGGCAATGTCCGAGATGGTCATCGACTGGGTGGGATTGACCGCTGCCGCGATGTAGGACCAGAGAAAAAAGCCAAGAACAAAAGCGATCAGCTTCCACCGCCAATTATTTTTGAGTATTTCCATGGTCTTCCTCCTCCCTCAGATCTTTGCCTTGCAGGGCTTTTTCCTGATCCACGTTCGTAGGCTTTTTGTCTTTTTCTTCTTTCTCCTCAGTACGATCACTTTCTTTTTGCAAGAGGCGAACAAAAATATTTTGATTCCCCTTATCTTGATAAAAATCGGTGAGAACCGTTCGGAGAATATCCTCATCTAACCTTCTTGCAATTTTTCCATTCCGGCAGTAGGAAATAAGGCCCGTTTCTTCAGAAACCACAACGACCAGGGCATCCGACACCTCACTAATCCCCAGGGCGGCCCGGTGACGGGTTCCCAGTTCCCGGCTCA
>CABTZP010000077.1 GCA_902489375.1 uncultured Tissierellia bacterium
AAAGCCCTGGCCGAGTTCATCGGCGCAGATCAAAAAACCGTCGAGGAATCCCTCAGCGCCTGGCAGGGCGTCGTCAAGGCAAAGGAAGATCAGGAATTTAACCGTAAAAACCTGGATACCGTAAAGTCCGATCTCTCGGTCTATCCCCTGTACGCCGGCCCAGTCGGCCCTGGAATCCACCACACCATGGGCGGCGTAAAAATTAATCCTCAGGCTGAAGTCATCAGCACGGAAGGTGCGCCTATCCCTGGCCTTTTCGCGGCCGGTGAAGTCACTGGCGGCGTCCACGGGGGCAACCGTCTGGGCGGAAACGCCGTCTCCGACATCATCACCTTTGGACGGATCGCCGCCGATTCGGCCGTCAAGTATTTAGCAAAATAAAGCAAAGGGTAAGAGAGAAGGCGAAAAATAAGAAGAAGGAAGAGCAAAAGCTTTTTCATGAAAAGATGGCTGGGCCAATGGCCCGGCCATCTTTTTTTCGCCCGCCGCCCGGTTCCGTAGCCTGATCAAAAACTGCCCGCCTCCGACTGACCTCCGCTTTTTTCCCTCATTTTTTGCCTCATTTGCGCCATTTGCTTGTGGTAAAATAGAAAAAACATCCCAGAACCACCTTTTCTGCTAAGGAGGACCTATGAAAAATTTGGACAAAACCTACGATCCCAAGTCGTTCGAAGATCGCATTTATAAAGAGTGGGAAGAGGATGGCGATTTTATCGCGGATGCCCATAGCGAAAAAACGCCCTTTACCATTTCCATGCCGCCACCCAATGTTACCGGAAAGCTCCACATGGGCCATGCTCTCGTCAGCACCCTTCAGGACATTATGATCCGCTGGAAAAGGATGATGGGCTATGAGGCCCTCTGGGTGCCCGGTACGGACCATGCCTCCATCTCGACCGAGGCGAAGGTTGTCGAAAAGCTTAAAAATGAGGGAATCAGCAAGCAGGATATTGGCCGGGAGAAGTTCCTGGAAGAATGCTGGAAGTGGACCGACCAATACGGGGGAGATATCCGAAAGCAGCTCCGCAAACTCGGCGTTTCCTGCGACTGGTCCCGGGAGCGATTTACCCTGGACGAGGGCCTTTCCCGGGCCGTTTACTTGGTTTTTAAAGAACTCTATGACCAGGGCTGGATTTACCGGGGCGACCGGATTGTCAACTGGTGTCCCCATTGCCGGACCGCGATCTCCGATATTGAAGTCAATTATGAGGACGAGAATTCCCACCTCTGGTACATCCGCTACCCGATTCCAGGAGAAGAAGGCGCCTCCTGCATGATCGCAACCACCCGCCCCGAAACCATCTTCGGAGACCTGGCCATCGCGGTCAATCCTGAGGATTCCCGTTACAAGGACCTGGTGGGGAAGAGGGCCATGGTCCCTGTGGTGGATCGTGAAATTCCAATTATTGCCGATGACTATGTCGACGTCGAGTATGGGACCGGCTGCGTCAAAATCACCCCCTCCCATGATCCCAACGACTTTCTTGTGGGCCAGCGGCATGGGCTTGGTCAGCTAAAATGTATTGACGAGGACGGAAAGATCATGGAAGGCTTCGGGAAATTCTCCGGCATGGACCGGTATGAAGCCCGAAAGGCCTTTGTTCAGGCCCTGGAAGAAGGGGGCTATCTTGACCATATCGAAGATCTCGTTCACGCCGTCGGCCACTGCTCCCGCTGCGGTACCGACATCGAGCCCCTCCTTTCCAAGCAATGGTTCGTCAAAATGGATGAATACATCAAAGGCGCCGGCGAAGCCCTGGACAATCAAGAACTCCAGCTGGTTCCCAGCCGCTTCGATAAGATTTATAAAAACTGGGTGGACAATATCCACGACTGGACCATCTCCCGCCAGCTCTGGTGGGGGCATCGGATCCCGGTCTGGTACTGCGATGACTGCGGGGAAGTCATGGTCGTGGGCGATCAGGGAGGCCCGGAAAAGTGCACCCGGTGCGGGTCCCAGCATCTCCATCAGGATCCCGACACCCTGGATACCTGGTTTTCTTCCGCCCTATGGCCCTTCTCCACCCTGGGCTGGCCCGAAAAAACAGCGGATTTTGAGAAATTCTACCCGACGACCCTCCTGATGACCGGCTACGACATCATCTTTTTCTGGGTCATCCGCATGGTCTTTTCCGCCAAATACTTCACCGGAAAATCCCCCTTCTCCTCCGTCTATTTCAACGGCCTGGTCCGGGATGAGCAGGGAAGGAAGATGTCCAAATCCCTGGGCAACGGCATTGACCCCCTGGAAGTGATTGATCAGTATGGGGCCGACGCCCTCCGCTTTACCCTCGTCACTGGAAATACCCCGGGCAATGACACCCGCTTTTCCGAAAAGAAGGTCATGTCCAGCCGCAACTTTGCCAACAAGCTCTGGAACGCCACCCGGTTCGTTCTCATGAATCTGGAAGAGGGAAAAGACCCCTTAAAGGAAAAAATCGAAGAAGAAGAACTGGAAATTGAGGACCAGTGGATCCTATCCACCCTCCATGACCTGATCCAAACCGTTAATGCCAATCTTGACCGCTTCGAAATCGGCCTGGCCGCCGCCGCCATCTATGAATTTATCTGGTTCCAGTTCTGCGACTGGTATGTCGAATTTGTCAAGCCCCGCCTTTATGGGGACGATCCGAAAAGAGCCGACCTTGCCCGGTCCGTTCTTTGTGAAGTCCTCTCCGCAGCGGTCCGCCTCCTCCATCCCTTCATGCCCTTCATTACGGAAGAAATTTGGCAGACCCTTCCCTTTACCGAGGGCAAGATCATCAAAGCCCCCTACCCGAAGGCAAAAGATTATCCCTCCTTCCCAAGAGAAGCTGAGGCCATGGAACTGGCCGTATCCGCCATCGTCGCGATCCGCAACGAAAGACAGCAAAGGGGCATTGTCCAGTCGAAGAAAGGGCCGGTCTTCCTCTATTCCGCCGATGAAAGAATCCGTGGCCTTTTATGGGACATTGACTATGAATTTGTCAGCCTCGCTTCCGCCAGCGAAGTCACCGTCCTGGATCAGGAACCGAGCTTAGAGAATGCTGCGACCGTTGTCCTTGATAAAATCAAAATCTTCCTGCCCCTGAAGGGTCTGGTGGACTATGAAGGCGAATACGAAAAGCTCTCTAAAGCGCTGGAAGAGGCCCAGGCCAACCTTAATCGGGTGGAGAAGAAATTATCCAACCCCGGCTTTATTCAAAAAGCCCCTCAGGCTGTGGTTCAGAAGGAAGAGGAAAAAAGAGACCGGTTCCTTTCCATGATCCCCGAACTCGAAAAGTCCCTGGAAGAGGTCAAAAAGAACCTGGCCTAAGGGATGGCCCGCTTTTTCGCCTTCCCTTCCGGCTCCGCCCTGAAAGTTTCCCCCTTGCGCCCCGCTTGGACTGCCGCCCCCAGATGCTGTAAGGAAGCCAGCTGCGATCGCTCCGCCCTGGCCCGGCCTCCGGAATGGTTATTGACAGGCCTTGTTTTCAGTGGTACCCTTAACTACAAGCTCTGGAAAAGAGCCAGTAATAATTTTTGGAGGATTTTTAAATGGTTAAAGGCACAGTCAAATGGTTTAGTGCAACCAAAGGTTACGGATTCATCTCTACCGAAGATGGAAACGACGTTTTCGTTCATTACAGCGCATTACCCGATACCGGTGAATTCCGTACTCTGAATGAAGGCCAGGAAGTCCAGTTCGACATCGTTGAAGGCGGAAAAGGCCCACAGGCAGCGAACGTAGAAAAACTATCGTAGTTCAAGTTGCCCTCAGGCATTTTTGAAATACACAAGTTTTAAGCAAGAGGCCGGAGCTTTCCGGCCTTTTCTTTTTGGAAAAACGGTTTTATGAACGGTTTTGGAGCGAAAGGAGCAAAGCCTTGACGGACCGAATCATCCGGGCAATGGACCAGTCTGGCCATTTCCGCTTTTTTGCCGCCGACACCAGGCGGATGGCGGAAGAGGCAAGACAGATTCACCGGGCATCCCCCACGGCGGCCGCCGCGATGGGAAGAATCCTCACCATGGCCATCTTTCTGAGTTTGGATTTAAAAAGCCCCGGGGACACCCTGACCATCCTTTTTAAGGGGGACGGGCCGGGCGGACAGCTTTTGGCTGTAACCGATAAGCCCTGCACCGCCCGCATTTCCTGTCAGCATCCTGAGCTTGACCTTCCAGATCGCTCTCCCGGCCATCTCGATGTTGGCGGCTTTGTCGGCCGGAAGGGAACCCTGACCCTCATCCGAAAATCGGCCCTTTCCAAAGAGCCTTTTTCCGGCACCACCCGGCTGGTTTCCGGAGAAATTGCGGAAGATTTCGCCGCTTATTTCTTCCAGTCCGAACAAATCCCGACCATCGTTTCTCTGGGCGTTCTGATGGGAACTTCCGGGACGGTTGAGCAGTCCGGCGGGCTTTTTGTCCAGGCCCTGCCTGGCGCCAGCGAGGAAGGATTGGATCAGCTGGAAATGGCCCTGGAAAAGATCCGCCCCATTACCGAATATCTTCACAATGGCTTATCCCCCAGAGAAATTCTGGAAAAGGCCTTTCCAACCTTTCCCATGACCTTCTTCGAAGAAAAGGAGCCGGCTTACTTTTGCCCCTGCTCTAAGGAAAGGATGCTCCGGGCCATCCGGTCTCTTCCTCTGAACGATCGTCAGGAACTTGATGAAGAGGATGGGGGAGCAGAAGTGATCTGTGAATTTTGCCAGAAAAAATATTGGATTAAGGGAGAAGATTTCTATGATCCCAAAAAAGAAGGACCGATTCTCGAAGAGAAGGACTGAACATCGCCAGGGGCTGAGAAATCGCATCAAGATCCTCTGTCTTGGTGTCCTTCTGAGCCTTTTTCTGACCGCCTGCATCGGGCCAAAAGACGCCGTAGCCACCGTTGACAAGGTCCCCATTTCCCTTCAGGAATTCGAGACAGCGGATCAAATTGCTCAGGCGGTTCTTCCCAAGGAAAGCTATTCCGATCCCGATGAAGAGCGAAAAGCTGCCCGGAGCCGGCAGAAAGAAGTCCTTCAAATGCTGGTTTGGGAAGCCATTGTCCGGGAAGATGCTTCGAATAGCGGACTGGACGTGGAAAAGCCCTACCAGGACCTTTGGAAAAAGACCATGGATGATTTCGGGGACCTCAAGTCCCTTGAGGTTCAGCTTCAATCGCTGGGCATTTCAGAAGCTTCCTTCAAAAGTTCCCTGCGAAGAGAGGCCATGCTTGATGCTCACCGAAAAAAAATTGCCAAAGACATGGCCCCCGGCAAAGAGGATCTGGAGAAGTTTTACCAGAAAAACAAGGACAAGTGCGCCCTCATTTCCTATATCCAGGTTTCCCTGCCCACCCATGCGGAAGCGCAGGAATTGGCTAAATCCTGGAAAAAAGATCCCTCGACCATTCCGGACAGTGAAGCCAAGTACAATGGCGATCTTTTTGAAAACACCCGCTATGACCAGTTTTCCAACGTGGGCATTCATGACCCCCGCCTGGTCGATCCGGACATTTTCAAGCAGGAAAAGGGCGAGGTCAACTGGACCTATTCCAACGGTCTTTATTACGTCATCACCGTCACGGAAAGGCTCAGCGCCTTCTCCGACGTTGAAAGTCAGGTCCGGACCCTGTATGAAGAAGAAAATTATTTGAACTACATGAAAAAACTCGCCGGAAAATATCACGTTCACCTTTATGAAAATAACCTTCCGGCCATGGACAAAAACGCCGAAGAGACTTCCGCTTCAGACGCCGAAGAAAGCGCCTGAAACCCAGCGGATGCGAATCCCAAAAACCTCTGTAAAAGCGGATTTTCGCGAAAAAAAGACAGAAACTCCACCATTTGCCGCTGAAATTGGTATAATGACTTCGGAACAAGTTTTGCGCGACCAATGCGTTCTTGTTCCGCTCCATAGATTTTCTGAGAAATCTTGCAGCCATGGGATCTTTTGGTATAATTTAAACACGCGAATTAAAAAATATTTTTTAGGGAGGGAATGATGAATAAATCTGATTTAATTGCCAACATTGCTGAAAAAAGCAATCTGAGCAAAGCCGACGCAGGCCGCGCTTTAGATGCCTTTGTTGAAACGGTACGCGAAGCTTTAGTCGAAGGCGAAAAGGTACAGCTGGTTGGTTTCGGCACCTTTGAGACACGTGACCGCAAGGCGCGTTCGGGCCGCAACCCCCGCAACCCCAAGGAAACCATCCAGATTCCTGCTTCCACCGCCCCCGTTTTCAAGGCAGGAAAGAATTTGAAAGAAGCCGTCAACAAATAATTGGCTCTGTCATCTTGAGAAGACACTGTGCCCGAGCGCTTGATTGCCAGGGCACAGTTTTTTTTATG
>CABTZP010000078.1 GCA_902489375.1 uncultured Tissierellia bacterium
CCTCTTCCGACCTTGCTCCGCCCTTTTTGACCCTGGTTGTTTCCGGCGCCCACACCTATCTCGCACAGGTTAGAGATTATGGCAATTACAAAGTTTACGGGTCCACCCGGGATGATGCCGCCGGGGAATCCTTTGACAAGGTCGCCCGCGTCTTGGGCCTGGGCTATCCCGGCGGCCCTAAGATTCAAAAGCTTGCGGAAGAGGGAGATCCCCAGGCCATCGCCTTTCCCCGGGCAATGATGGGAAAAGAAGACGGCTACGATTTTTCTTTTTCCGGTTTAAAAACCGCGGTCATGAATTACCTTCACCATGCCGATCAGCTTGGGGAGAAGGTGAATCGAGCCGATGTCGCCGCTTCCTTTCAGCAGGCGGTGATTGAGGTGCTCACCCAAAAGTCCCGTCTTCTGATCCGACAAACCGGCATGAAGCGCTTCTGCCTTTCGGGCGGGGTCGCCGCGAACCTTCCTTTACGGGCCGCTTTAAAGGTCATGTGCCGGGAAGAAGGGGTAAGCTTTTACGTTCCCCCTATGAAATTTTGCACCGACAACGCCGCCATGATTGGCGCGGCCGGATATTACCAGTTCAAATACCGGGGCGCAAGCCCCTTAAACTTCACCGTTGACCCCAATCTCGGACTGAGCTGAATCAGGAAAATTAGAAATCGAGGAAAAATGTCATACCGTTTTATCATGGACCTTCATACGCACACCACAGCTTCCGGACACGCCTATTCGACGGTCACGGAAAATGCCCGTTCGGCCAAGGAAAAAGGACTGGAGATCTTAGGCACCGCGGATCATGGCTATGGCATGAAAAAGACAACCAGCCCTGCCTTCTGGCGAAACCTCAAGGTCCTCCCCCGCTATTTGGAAGGGGTTCGCCTGCTTAAAGGCGTTGAAACCAACCTCCTTAACCGGGCCGGGGACCTGATGGAAGAAGATCTTTTAGAGATGACCGATTATGTCATCTGTTCCCTCCACGGGGCCTGCTATCAAAATGACACTGGCGATCAGGAAGAATATACCGAAGCCATTGTCCACGCCCTGGACCGCCATCCCCAGATCACCATCCTGGGCCATCCCGATGATTCCGCTTATCCCCTCGACTATGAACAGGTCCTCCTGGCCTGTCAGAGAAATCACGTCGCCGTAGAAGTCAACAACGCCTCTCTCCTGGACGGGACCAATCGGATCAACGGAGTAGAAAATATTAAGACTTATCTCGGCCTTTGCCGGGAGATGGACCTTCCCATCATCTGTAATACCGATGCCCATTTTTCAACCCTGGTCGGAGACTTTACCAAGACTAGGGCCCTTTTGGAGGAGTTGAAATTCCCGGAGGAGCTGGTGATCAACAGCTCCTGGACCCGGCTTGAAGAATACCTGCGCTTTTCCCTGTAAAAAGCGCACGGAAAGAAGCGAGGCCTTATGAATCTTGAAAATCTCAATTCCCAGCAAAAAAAAGCCGTCCTTTCCCAAGCCCCCTCCCTTCTGGTTCTGGCCGGGGCGGGATCGGGGAAAACTCGGGTTCTCACCGACCGGATCGCCTATCTTGTGCAGGAAAAGCACGTGCCAACCTGGGCCATTGCCGCCTTTACTTTCACAAATAAAGCCGCTCAGGAAATGAAGGACCGGGTGGCCAAGGCTCTAGGAAGGTCAGTCAACGGGATGTGGATTGGCACCTTCCACGCCCTTTGCGCCCGTATTCTTCGCCGGGAAATCCAGGTATTGGGCTACAGCTCCTCGTTCACGATTTATGACAGCCAGGATCAAAAAGCGCTGGTAAAAAAAATCATTAAAGAAAAGCGGATTGCCAGTCAGCAAATCTCACCGGCAACCTTTCTTTCTTCCATTTCTCATTACAAAAATCAGGGGATCCGTCCCGATGAAGCCCGAGAAAGAGCATCTCATTTTCCAGAGGAAATTTTCGCCCAGGTCTACGGCCTTTATGAGAAGGAAAAAAAAGCGAACGATGCCCTGGATTTCGATGACCTGATTTTAAAGACCCTGGACCTCTTCCAAAAGGAACCTGCGGTGCGGGAAAAGTACCAGAGCCAGTTTTCCCATCTTTTTGTCGATGAATATCAGGATACCAGCCATGCGCAGTATGACCTGATTTTGACCCTGACCGGGCCCGAAACTTCTGTTTTTCTCGTGGGCGATGCCGACCAGTCCATCTATGGCTGGCGGGGAGCGGATATTTCCAATATTTTAAATTTCGAAAAGGATTTTACGAATCCGGAGATCATTTTACTGGAGCAAAATTATCGGTCCAGCAAGAGCATTTTACAGGCGGCCAATGTCCTAATCGAAAAAAATACCGAGCGAAAAAAGAAACATCTTTGGACTGAAAATCCCCAGGGGCCCCCTGTCCGCTACGAACAAACCGGGTCAGAAAATGAAGAAGCGGCCCGGGTGATCCAGCTGATGGAAGAGGAGCGGGAAAAGGGAAGGGCCTACCGGGACATGGCCATCCTCTATCGAACGAACGCCCAGTCCCGGCCCTTTGAAGAGGCCCTGATCCGTCAGGGGATTTCTTATCGGGTGGTGGGGGGCCTTAAATTCTACGACCGGGCGGAAATCAAGGACCTGATCGCCTACATGAATCTTTCGGTCAATTCCCGGGATGATCTTTCCTTCCTTCGGGTGGTGAATCAGCCGAAAAGAGGAATTGGCCCCAAAACCATTGAGCCTCTGGCCCGCCTGGCAGCGGAAAATGGCCTTTCTCTTTTGGACACGCTGACGGATCCTGACCTTTGCCTGGAGCTTCCGCCTTCCCTTGAAAAAAAGCTTCAGCCCTTCCGGGTCCTGATGGAAGATCTCGCTTCTCGGACAGAAGAGCCTTTGACCTCTTTTTTCGATACCGTCTATGAAAAATCCGGTTACCAGGCCATGCTGGAAAATTCGATCAACCTGGAAGACCAGGCCCGAATGGAAAACGTCCTTTCCTTCAAAGAGGCCCTCTCCCAGTATGAAGAAGAGGAAGAGGAAGCGAGCCTTACCGATTATTTGCAAAATCTTTCCCTTCTTTCGGATTTGGATAAAACGGAAGAAAAGGAGAAGGGCGTCCTTCTTATGACGATGCATTCAGCCAAGGGCCTGGAATTTCCCCTTGTTTTTATCGTTGGCCTGGAAGAGGGCCTTTTTCCCAGCCAAAGATCCGTGAATGAGGGAGGGCTGGAAGAAGAAAGGCGGCTGATGTATGTCGCCATGACCCGGGCTGAGGAAAAGCTCTTTCTTTTTTCCGCCTCATCCCGAAGGGTCTATGGCACCCTCATGGGACAAAGACCCTCTCGCTTTCTTAGCGAGCTGGAGGGGACGATCGAAAGGATTGAGCCAGAAGAAGAATCTTTCCCTTCCCGAAAATTCGGGGAAAAAGATACCCAGGGAGGCTTTGCCAATCCGGGCCTCAAAGCCGCCTATGATCTTCAGCGATCCAAAATTCGCCGGATGGTCCAGGAGCGGAAAAAGCGGGAAAAACAAGTCTTATCCAGCCCCTTCCGTGTTGGAGATAAGGTAATTCACCGAAAGTTTGGCCGGGGAACGGTTGTTTCCGTCCTACCGGCGAAGGACGGCGACGAGCTGACCGTCGCCTTTGAAAAAAAGGGCATCAAGCGGCTTTCCTCCACCCTTGCCCCCTTAAAAAAGGAGTCGTAAATGAGCCGGGACCAGGAAGAAATCAAAAAGGAAATGCGGACTCTGGTTGATCAGTTAAATCAGTGGGCCTTGGAATACTATACTTATGACAAGGCTTCCGTTTCAGACCGGGAATACGACAGGGTCTATGATCATCTTTGCGATCTGGAAAAGGAGAGCGGGATTGTTCTTCCCGATTCCCCGACCAAACGGGTCGGCGGTGAGGTTTTAGAAGGCTTTGAAAAGCACCGGCACCTCGCCCCTCTTTATTCGCTGGGCAAACTTCGAACCCGGGAAGAAGTCGAAGCCTGGGCTTTGCGCTGTCAGAAGGCTGTTCAGGACTTTAACCGGGAAAATCCAAAGGACCCCCTTCCGGAACCGGTTTTTTTGGTTGAATTAAAATTTGACGGCCTGACCATTAACCTCACCTATGATCGGGGCAGTTTACAATTGGCCGCCACCCGGGGAAATGGGGAAGTCGGGGAGATGGTCCTTCCCCAGATCCGTACGATCCGCTCCATCCCCCTGAAGATCCCCTATTTGGGAAAAATCGAAGTCCAGGGAGAGGGGCTGATGCCCTTTCGGTCTTTGGAAGCATACAATAAAAAGGCCGAAATTCCCTTAAAAAATCCCCGGAACGGGGCGGCTGGGGCCATTCGAAATCTGGATCCCCGCGAGACCGCCGCCCGAAAGCTCGATGCCTATATTTATAACGTCGGCTATTCGGAAGAGCCCCTTTTTACCGACCAGCTTTCGATGTTCGCCTTTCTCAAAAAAAATCATTTTCGGGTTCATCCCTACCTGAAATCCTGCCGGACCATCTCCGAAATCATGGCGGCCATTGATGAGATTGGAGATTTTCGACACGATCTGGATGTAGCCACTGACGGGGTGGTGATCAAAATCAACGACCTGAGAACTCGGGAATTTTTAGGTTTTACGGCGAAATTTCCCCGCTGGGCCATGGCTTATAAATATGAAGCGGAGGAGCTTGTGACCATTTTGCGGGAAGTCGTGTGGAATGTGGGAAGGACGGGAAAACTCACCCCGACGGCGGTGGTCGATCCAATCGAGCTTTCCGGGGCAACCGTTTCCCGGGCAACCCTGAATAATTATGACGATATTCAGCGAAAGGGCCTGGAGCTGGGCGCTTCGGTTCTGATCCGGAGGTCCAACGAGGTAATTCCTGAAATTTTAGGCATTGTCCCCGATCCCTCTTTAAAGACGGCCCCGATTCAAAAGCCCGAAGTTTGCCCGGCCTGCGGAAGTGAGCTGGTTCAGGAAAATGTTCATATTTATTGCCCGAATTCTCTTTCCTGCCTTCCCCAGCTGGTGGCCAGGCTTACCCATTTTTCTAGCCGGGCGGGGATGAATATCGAGGGTCTTTCCGAAAAGACCCTGGAGCAGCTGATCAGGTGGGGAATGCAAGAAATGGCGGATCTGTACCAGCTGAGAGAAGAGGACCTCCTTTCTCTGGAAGGCTTTAAGGAAAAAAAGACGAGAAAGCTTCTGGAAGCGATCGAAAAATCGAAAAATCCTCCCCTGGACCGGTTTTTATACGCCCTGGGCATCCCGGAAGTCGGGGAGTCTGCGGCCAGGGACCTTGCCGCCCATTTTAAAAGTCTCTCGGCTCTTCAAAAAGCAAAAGCGGAAGAGCTGGAAGAAGTTTGCGATATTGGCCCCGTGACGGCGGATCATATTTTTGAATTTTTCCATGATCCGCACATTTCCTCTTCTTTGGATCGGCTCCTCCATCAGGGGGTAAAGCCAAAAGACTTTGTGGAAAATAGAGAAGGCCCGAAGCCACTGGAGGGGCTCTCAGCGGTCGTTACCGGGACGATCCAAGGCTATAGCCGAAAGGAAATGGAGGAGGGCATCCGCCGCCTGGGCGGTCAGGCCAAAAGCGCCGTTTCTAAGAAAACAGACCTTCTTATTGCCGGAGAGGAAGCCGGCTCAAAAAAAGAGAAAGCCAAGGAATTTGGGGTAAAAATAATCGAAGGAAAAGACCTTGATGATTTTTTGAAAAAATACTTTTAAGACCCGGCGAACGGCCGAAAAAGCGTTTTTACGTGCCCCTTGGGCGGGGATAAAGGAGACAGGATGCAAAAAATCGTTCTTTCCACGGGCAATCAGGATAAGGTCCGTGAACTCAGGCAGATGATGGATGAAGAAAAATTTCAGGTTCTTTCTAAAAATGACCTGGGCCTGGGAGATCTAGAAATTGAGGAAACCGGGCGCACCCTTAATGACAATGCGGAAATTAAAGTCATTGAGCTTTATAAGGCCCTCAAAGCGAAGGGGGAAGATCCAGATCAGTACTGGATTCTCGCCGATGATACCGGGCTTTTTGTCCCGGCCATTCGCAACCTTCCCGGCGTGTATTCAGCCCGATACGCCGGAGAAAATGCGACCTATGAAGACAATATCCAAAAGCTTTTAAAGCGGATGACCGGCCTTGAGATGGGGGACCGCAATGCCTATTTTATGACCGTGATCGCGGTCATCAAAAAGGGAGAGCTATTCGAATATCAGGGAAGGCTGGAAGGTCGCATTCTTGAAGAAGAGCGAGGAGAAG
>CABTZP010000079.1 GCA_902489375.1 uncultured Tissierellia bacterium
CCCGAAGGCCATAGATGGCCCCGATCGTCGCTCCTTTATCATCGGAAACGCCCCGGCCATACATCCGATGGTCATGGATTTCCCCGGCAAAAGGAGGATAGGTCCAGTCATCGCCCACGGGAACGACATCGACATGGCCCAAAACCATCACCATCTCTTCCCCTTGCCCGTATTCAAGATAGCCGACCTGGTTATCCACATTGACCGCGGTAAAGCCCATTTTTTCCCCTAATGAAAGGGCATATTCCAAAGCTTTTTTCGGACCCGGTCCATAGGGGGCTCCTTCTTCCGGCTCTCCCGCTACACTGTTGATTTGAATCGCTCCCTGAATCCCCTGAAAAATTTCATCCTGCTGGTCCCAGAGAAGCTGGCGCAGTTTTTCGTAATCCATCGCTCGTCCTTTCCGTCTGCTCTTATATCAGTTTCCACTCTTCAGCCAACTTCCGGTAAAGAAGCTCGGCCATCTCCTGATGCCCCTGAGGCGTCAGGTGCATATAGGTAACCGGATCCACGGGGCTTTTCATCTCCGCGTCCGCATTGACAAAATAGGCCCCCAAAAAATCCGCCCATTTTTTGATCTCCATCGGCAACATTTCCGTCTTTTTATCGCAGCCTGGCCCCATGGGAAGGCCCATATCCTCATTTTTTAGATAATCCCGGGAAATGGCCTGGGGGGCGATCAAAACCAGGGTCGGCTTCTGATCCCGCCAGGCATCCTTTAACGACAGGGCCTTTTCCGCCAAAAACTTGATGCCCAGACCGATGCACTGGGCGTTGGCCCCAAACCGTTCCTTGGCGTCATTGGTGCCCAGCATGATCAAAAGGATGTCCACGGGCTTGTGGGAATACATACAGCAGGCGATGGCGTCCATCCCGGAAACGCATTCCCGGAGGGGATCGTCAAAAACCGATGTCCTTCCATTCATCCCCTCTTCGACCAGATTTGCCCGGTCTCCCAGCTTTTTTTGCAAAAGCCGAGTCCAGCGAATCTCCTCCCCATACCGGCCGCCGGTATAGGGGTCATAGCCATAGGTATTGGAATCGCCAAAACAGAGGATATTCTTTTTCATAAACATCTCCTTTTCCCCTTTAAAATTTGAACCTGCCCAAAAGAAAGGCTCCTTCGCTCTCCAGAGGGGCTTTGAACCCAAAGGCTTCCGTCATCTCCGATATCTATGGCCCGTCCCTGAAAAATCTGTCCTTCCTGTTCATAGCGAATCTCTTTTCCCAGGGTCTGACAAAGCGACCGGTAGAGGGCGATCCCTGTTTTTTTCCTGTTTGGATAGAGGGCGAAAAAGGACCGGATAATGGCAGCGGTCAGCCTAATCCGGTCAAAGTCCCCGGGAAGGTCCGTAAACAGGGCTCCCGCCCGGTCCTTGATTTCGGGCGCAAACCCCTCCGGAGGCTCCTTAAGGTTGATGCCGATCCCCAAAATGATCCCGGTCCTTTGGTCCGACCCCTCCAGGAGGGTTTCCGCTAGGATCCCGCCCACCTTTTTTTCCCCCATCTGAAGGTCATTGACCCAGCGAAGAGAAATTTCCTTTTCAAAATTTTCTTTCAGGGCCTGACAGACCGCGCACCCCGCCAAAATGGTCAGGATTCCGGGTTCGGGCGGAAAAACTTCCTCTGCCCAGGCAAAAGTCAGATACAGGCCGCCCGGAGGAGAAGAAAAAGACCTTCCGCGTCTTCCCCGTCCGGCTTTTTGCTCCTTCGAAAGGAAGATCAGCCGATCAAAAGGGCCCTGGCCCATCCTCTTTTTGGCCTCGTCATTGGTTGACTGACAGGAGGCCAAAAAATGAAGCTCCGCTTCTGACCAAGGATGGTTCAGTTGGAGGCGGAGCCTTTCTTCTTCCGATTTGATCCTTTCGGGATATTCAAGCTTTGGGTTCATTCTCCCTGCCCTCGGTTATAAGTTCGGCTTGATTCTCTCGATAAAGCCTTCGATAAAGGAAGTGTCACAGTGTCCCTTTTGAAATTCCGGATCAGAGACCAAAAGATACTGAAAATCCAAATTGGTTTTGATCCCGGTAATGACCATCTCATCCAGAGCCGTCTGCATCTTTGCCAGGGCCATCTCCCGCGTATCCGCGTGGACAATCACCTTGGCAATCAGGGAGTCGTAGTCGGTCGGAATCACGTAATTATCATAGATCCCGGTGTCACAGCGGACTCCGCATCCGCCGGGAAGGTGAGTGTATCCGATTTTTCCGGGACTGGGAATAAAGTGGTTCATAGGATCTTCCGCGTTAATCCGGCACTCGATGGCGCAGCCCTGAATGGGGACATTCATATAGGACTCTGAAATTTCTTCCCCGTTGGCAATCCGGATCTGCTGTTCGACCAGGTCAACCCCCGTCACCATCTCCGTGACCGGATGTTCGACCTGAATCCTTGTGTTCATCTCCATAAAATAGAACCTCTGGTTTTCATCGACAATAAATTCGATGGTTCCCGCGCCCAGATAATGGACGGTCTCGGCCGCCCTTTTTGCCGCCTCAAACATCTTCTCCCGGGTCTTCTGGCCCACATTGGTGGAAGGGGACTCTTCGATCAGCTTTTGATGGTTTCTCTGCACCGAGCAGTCTCTTTCCCCAAGGGTAATGACGTTGCCAAAGTGATCCGCTAAAACCTGGACCTCAACATGGTGGGGATTGGTAATCAGCCGCTCCAGATACATTTTATTATCCGCGAAGGCCCGGATCGTCTCCTGCTGGGCGATATGGAACTGGGAAAGGAAATCCCTTCGCTGGAAAACCTCCCTCATCCCCTTTCCGCCGCCGCCGGCAGAAGCCTTGATCATGATGGGAAAGCCGATTTGATCGGCAATCCGAAGGGCCTCTTCCGCGTCGGTGATCTCTCCGTCACTTCCGGGAATGACCGGAACGCCGGCTTCTTTCATTTTTTGCTTGGCATGGGATTTTTCCCCCATCAGCTCCATTACATCGGCGCTGGGGCCGATAAAAATGATCTCCTGATGCTCGCATCGGCGAACAAATTCGGGATTTTCCGAAAGAAAGCCGTAACCCGGATGAATGGCATTGGCGCCCGTGACCTCGCAGGCTGAAAGGATTCGGTCCATGTTCAGATACGACTCGGATGCCGCTCCGGAGCCGATACAAATCGCTTCATCGGCCATTTGGACATGAAGGGCGTCTTTATCGGATTCCGAATAAATGGCCACGGTTGGAATTTTTAAATTCCGGCAGGCCCGGCAAATGCGGATGGCAATTTCGCCTCGGTTGGCGACTAAAATTTTATTAATCATCGGTTCCTGCAACTTTCAGGGAAAAAATCTCCTGGCCATATTCCACGCTTTCCCCATTCGCAATGTGAATACCCGTAATGACCCCGTCCTTCGGTGCGCGGACTTCATCTCTTCGCTGAATCGCTTCAATGAAGCAGAGAATCTGTCCCTCCTCAACCGGGTCTCCGGCCGAAACCAGGGGGCCGGAGTGGTCGTCTTTATCCCCAATAAAAACGCCAATCATGGGAGAATAAATTTTTATAATTTCTCCTTCCCCGCCCGAATCTTCCCGTTCAGGGGATGACAATCCCGCTTCTTCCTCTTCTCCCCCGGAGGATTCCACCGCGGGAAAAAGGGGATCCCCGGCAGGGCCGGAGAGGGCCAGGGAAAACGATCCTTCCTGGTAGGAAAACTCGGATAAATCGGATTGATCTACGGTTTCGATTAAATCCATGATACGATCAAAATTCACAGGATCCTCCTTTCCCTTATGTCAATAGATTTTCGATCCGCTCAGCGGTGTGGCGGATCCCGCCGGAAAGCCGGCTCTGCCGATAAAGGAGCTCATCGTTATTCTTTAACGATTGAAATTCATCGATCAGGATCCGCTGGGCTTCTTCTACCTGAATTTTTTGAAAACGCACTTTTTCCCCCGGCATCCGCTGAACCAGCTTAGGAATATCCGCTGCGATGACAACGGCAATGTTCTTTCTCCGGTTTGCCGCCGGCCGGTCGGCCAGTAAAACATAGGGCATGCCGGAAGGGCCAATCTGAACGGCTCCGAAGAGGGTTCCTTCCATGGGAATCGTCTCCGGACCCTGGTGTTCAATGGAAGGTCCTGCCAGCCCGTACTCTTCTCTTCCGGACGCTTCCGTAAGCTGATATTCCGATGAATAGAAGATCCCATAGGCTTCTTCGGTAAAATATTGGTCCTGGGGCCAGGGCACTACCCGGAGGGTCAGCACTTCATCGGCCGCGGGAACTTCCACTTCCAAATGACGCACCTGAAGCTCTCTTTGCCCCAGATAGACATCGGCGGAAGCCAAAACGTCATTGACCGCCAAGGCCCGGCCCAAATACCCCCCGATTCGATTGTCCAAATCCGTGGAATAACTTTCCAGGAACAAGGGGACTTTGATGCCGCCGGCAAAAGAGATATAGGCGTATCTGCCCTTCAAAAAAGATTCGATTTTTAAGACATCCTTTGCCTGATGCACATAGGTCCGGTAGGATTCAATCGGCTCGTCATTTAACGTTGCCTCGACGATCGCCCCCGTAATGGCAAAGGCACCGGAGGAGGTAAATTCTAAAACGGGCCCTTCCTGATGGCATTCCAAAGCGGCTTCATTCACGGAGTTGCCCACTAAAAGATTGGCCAAAGCCAGGGCTTTTTGATCCATGGCCCCCGAAGGAGAAAAGCCATAACAGGCATAGCCCCTGCGGCCAATATCCTGAACGGTCGTTAAAAACCCGGCCTCTACGACTCGAAATCCCATGTTTCCTCCTTTTTCTGCCACTTCGCTTTATAGGTCCCCGCGTCGACCATGCTCTTTATGGAAATATACTCTTTCTCTGAAATGGGCTCAAAGCGGAGTTCATTTCCCGCCTCAAAAAGGATGACCTCTTCCTGATTGGGCTGGAAAAGCTGGAGGGGGGTCCGGCCGATGATTCGCCAATCCCCGGAAATGGGGAGGGCGAAGATTCCCAGTTCATCATTGCGGATCCCAATGGAGCCAGCGGGAATCTGTTCATGCCGGATGGCCCGCCTGGGCGTTTCCAAAAGGGGGTCCAGGCCCAGGGCCGAGGCATAGCCCGGTTCTCCTCCAAACATATAAATACGGTAATCCTTCTGAATCAAACGGTCGATCAGCTGCTCAGCCCCTATTCCAGCCCGATCGGCAATATAGGAAAGGTCCGGCCCATAGGCTTTTTCAAAACAGACGGGCATCTTCAGGAGTTTTTTCTCATCCTCAAAGCGGATTGGCGAAAGACTCACTAAAGAGTCTAAAAGGAGCCGCATATCGGTGTAACCGATCGATTCGGGATCATAACGAATTAAAAGAGAATTCGTCGCGGGAATGATCTCCTGAATCGCCGGCTGGTTTCTGGACCGAAGAAAATGGCTCAGTTCAATCACCTTCTGATTGACTTCCGGGGAGATCTCACTGCCAAAAGACACATAAAGCGCCCGATCTCCGGCGGGTTGAATATTTAAGCTTTTCATCCGGATTCAAGATCCTTTCTCTTTCTTCCTGGCTTTACGCTTCTTGGTCAAAGGCAAGCCTTCCCAACCTATTTGGGCTGGATGGTAAACAGGAGGGCCCCCTGATCTACCTTTTGTTCATTCTCAAAATGGATGGCCGTGACGGTTCCCTCTGCAGGCGATTTGATCTCATTCATCATCTTCATCACTTCCAGGATCATCAGGGTCTGTCCCTTTTTCACCGAGTCTCCTTCGTGGACAAAGGGCGGTTCCCCTTCCGACGGGGACCGATAACTGACCCCGGCAATGGGTGCGCAAACTTCCAGCTGATCCCCGCTTTTTTCTTCTTTCAAGACCCGGTCATCCTTCTTCTTTTTCCGATCCAAAGGAGCGGCGGGAGCGGTCTTTTTTTCCGCGGAGGAGAAGGTTTTCGCGCCCCCCTGAAGAGGCTCCTCAGCCGCCTCCACTTCCTGTCCTTTTTTCATCAGGAGATGAAAATCACCCATGGAAAGGTCAAAACCGGTCAGCCGGGATTCATTAAATTTTTCGATGAGCATTTTTACTTTATCCATATCCCACTCTTCCTCTTCTCTATTATCGGCTCCAATAAAGGATTCCGCAATCCTGTCCAGGTCCTTTCTCCAGGTAAGATAGATTTCGTATGCCGTCTTCTGCTTGAAAAAATAGAACTTAAGCCTAGCGCCCGGCCCCATCTGCGCCAATATAGGAAGG
>CABTZP010000080.1 GCA_902489375.1 uncultured Tissierellia bacterium
AGCCTTCCATTTTTTCAGGGTTTCTTTCGCCTGCTTTCCCCGACAGGAAAAGGGAGGATCCTCTCTTTCCGCCATTAAGGCCCATGCCCCCGAAATTCATTTCGTTTCCATGGAACGGTGTCTGGATGAAATGACCCGGATGCTCACCGGCCCCCATCCCAATCGAGCCCTCTTTCTCCTCCAGGAAACGGGCCTTTTTGACGTTCTTTTTCCAGAATGGGGTACCTTTCAAGAAGAAGGAGAAAGTCTGCTGACCCATCTTCCGGCCGATCCCGTCTTTCGCTGGGCGGGCTTTTTCGCGGAAAGAGAGGATCCTCCCTTTTCCTGTCGGGGAAAGCAGGCGAAAGAAACCCTGAAAAAATGGAAGGCTTCCCGAAAACTGCAAGATCAGGTGGCCCTTCTTATAATAGAAGAAAAGGCCCCCCTCCCTCAGAGTCTGAGGGAAACGATTTACTGGAAAAAAAGACTCGGTCCCATGGCAAAGGACCTTTTAACCTTCCGAGAAGCCAAAATCAGTGCGGCCGGTCAAAAGGCGGGCTGCATGGAAGCGGAGTCCCTTCAAAAGGAACGAAGAGACCTTCAAAAAACCCGGGCCTTCCTTCAGGAAATCGAGGAAAAGGCCCTCCCGACCGCCATCCAGGACCTCGCTCTTTCAGGAAAAGACCTCAAAGAGATGGGATGGAAGGAAGGAAAAGACCTGGGCGAGACCCTTCTTTTCCTCTTTGATTTGGTGGCCAGCGGAAAAATTCAAAATCAGAAAAAAGCCCTTGAAGAAAAAGCCAGGGCATGGCAAAAAGGAGGAAACCTTGGAACCCGTAATTGTCGCTGATTCCTGCTGTGATGTGAATCCAGAACTCTTAAAAAAACTCGGCGTCAAGCTTGTCCCCTTTACCATTGACATCGAGGGAAAAGTGTATCTCGACGACGGATCCATTGACCTGGAAGTGATGAGAGAGGAGATGACGGCCTCCGAAACCATTCCCAAAACGGCCGGCGTTACCCCCCAACGCTTTTATGAAGCGGCCAAAGACGCCGAGGAAGCTTTCTTTGTCACCATCAGCCAAAAACTTTCCAGCACCTATAATAATGCCGTTCTCGCCGCCCGCCAGCTCATTGAAGAAGGGAAAAAGGTCCATGTCTTTGATTCCAAAGCCGCCTGTTCGGGCGAAACGATCGTGGCCCAAAAAATCCGGGATCTGATTGATGAGAAACTGCCCTTTGAACAAATTGTCGAGGAAGTCGATGAATTTATCCGAAATGCCACTCTCTGGTTTGTCATTGAGGATTTGGGGGTATTAGTAAAAGCCGGCAGGATTCCCAAGTTGGCTGGATCCGTCTTATCCCGTCTGACGATCAATCCCATCTGCTATGCGCAAAATGGGGCCATCGCTCTAGGCGAAGTGCGAAGAGGCATGGAATCGGCCCTCAACCACCTTTGTTTAGCCATTGAAAAACAACAGGATGTCGACTGGTCAAACCGGGTCCTGATTATTTCCCATAATCGCTATGAAGAAAAGGCCTGGGAAATTGCGAAGCGGCTGGGAAAACTCCCCTGGAAGGGGGTTGAAGTCGTCGAAGCGAGGGGACTCACTTCAGTTTATGCCCATCCGGGCGGACTGATTATCTCATATTAGAGAGAGAAGGAAAGGGCCAGCTCGAAGGGGGCTGGCCCTTTTTTTTAATTGAGAAAAAAGGGAACAAAATGGAACACTTTGGAACACTCTGGAACAGCCAACCAATGTGTTCTTTGCTTGCTCTGTGGTATAATGACTCAATGATGAAAGCAAGAAAAACTGTAAAAAAGGGGAAAGATGATGTCAGTAAAATTAATTTCAAATGAAAACAACAAGGCCGTATATGAATTGGAAATCTCTTGGGAAGATTTTTACCAGGCAACCGAAAAAGTTTATCGGGGAATGAAAAACAAGGTGCAAATCGCGGGATTCCGCAAAGGACACGCCCCCCGTAAAATTATTGAAGCCAATTATGGGAAAGAGGTTTTTTACGAAGACGCCTTAAACGATATTCTGCCCGACGCCATCCGTGACGCGGTCAAAGCGCTGGAATTAGAACCCATTGGAAAGCCCGATATTGAAGAAGTCAAGCTGGAGGAAGGTCAGCCCGTCCTTTTTAAGGTCGAAACCGAGCTTCGCCCCCATCCCGTCCTTGCGGATTTCAAGGGAATGGAAGTCGAAAGAGTAAAGATCAATGTCTCCGAAGAGGAAATTCAAAGCGTCCTATCTAGCGAGCAGGATAAAAACGCCGTGTTAAGACCGGTTGAGGACCGGCCGGTAAAAGAAAAAGATATTGTCCGCATTGATTATGTCGGGACGATCGACGGGGAAGCCTTTGAAGGCGGATCTCAGGAAGGCGCCCAGCTGACCATCGGCGCCCATCAGTTTATTCCCGGTTTTGAGGAACAGATTGTGGGCCATTCAGCCGGAGAAGAGTTTGATCTTTCTGTCACCTTCCCCCAGGGTTATCAAGCCCATGAACTGGCGGGAAAAGACGCCATCTTCCATATTAAGCTGCATGAAATTCATGAAAAAGACTTGCCCGAATTAAACGATGAATTTGCCCAGGACGTGTCCGAATTTGACACCCTGGAAGAATACCGTGAGGATATCCGCAAAAAGCTTACCGAAGAAAGAGAAGAGCAGGCGAAATCAGCCTTAGAGACAGCGGCCGTTCGAAAGCTCGTTGAGATTTCCGGCATTGAGCCGCCCAAATCAATGATCGAGACCGAAATTGATCATTCCATGTCCGGCCTTTTAAGTCAGCTCTCTTCCATGGGCCTGACCTTAGACCAATATCTGCAATATATCGACTCGGATCTTGAGACCGTCCGCAAGCAGTTTGAACCCATGGCCCAGCTTAAGATCAGCGGGGATCTGGCTTTGCAGAGCCTGGTTGAACAGGAAAAGATTGACGCGACCGAAGAAGAAGTTGATCAGGAAATTAAGACCATGGCCGAGCGCTATGGCGCTAAGGATCTGGAAGACTTTATCCAGAAGGTCCACGAGTCCGGCGACTCGCCCTACTTCAAGGAGACCCTGTTAAAGAAAAAAGCCCTAGATTTCCTAATGGAACAGATTAGGCCCGTAGACCCCCCAGAGCCTGCGGAAGAAAAGAAAGCCGAAGAATCAGGACAACCGGAAGAAACGGAAAAGCCGGAAGAGTCCGTCGAAGAATAGAAGGAGAAAATATGCCTTTAATTCCAACGGTTATTGAACAGACTAACCGAGGCGAGCGAGCCTATGACATTTACTCCCGCCTCTTAGAAGAACGCATTATCTTTGTTACCGGAGAAATCGAAAATTACATGGCCAACCTCATCGTTGCCCAGCTCCTTTATCTGGAATCCAAGGACCCCAAAAAGGACATCCAGCTTTACATCAACTCCCCCGGCGGAGAAGTGACAGCGGGACTGGCAATTTTTGACACCATGAATTACATTAAATCCGACGTTTCCACCATCTGTGTCGGCATGGCCGCTTCCATGGGCGCCGTTCTTTTGGCGGCCGGAGAAAAGGGCAAACGCTTTGCCCTCCCCAATTCCGACATCATGATCCATCAGCCCTCAGGCGGAGCCCAGGGCATGGCTTCAGATGTCGAAATTACAGCAAAAAAAATCATCGAAACCAAAAAGCGGATCAATGAGATCCTGGCGGAAGCGACAGGGAAGACGATCAAAAAAATCTCCCTAGACACCGACCGCGACCGCTGGCTGACGGCCTCGGAAGCCTGTGAATATGGCCTTATTGATCACGTCATCTCAGCAATGTAAAAGCGAAAGCAAAGATCGGAGGAGAAGTGGCTGATTACAAAGACGAAAGCGTCCGGTGCTCCTTCTGCGGAAAAAGTTCTGACCAGGTGGACAGCCTGATTTCCGGCCCTGATGGCGTATATATATGCAACGAGTGCATCGGACTTTGCTCAACCATTGTCGAGGAAAGAACCCGGACCCTGGGGCTGGAGCCCGAAAGCGAAAAACTGCCTACTCCGGAAGAAATCAAGGCTACCCTCGATGACTATGTCGTCGAGCAGGATGAGGCCAAGATCACCCTTTCCGTTGCCGTTTATAACCATTACAAACGCATTTTTCACGCCCCGGAGACCGAGGTCGAAATTCAAAAATCCAACATTTGCCTGGTCGGCCCGACCGGATCCGGAAAGACCCTCCTTGCCCAGACCCTGGCAAAGGTTTTAAATGTCCCCTTTGCCATTGCCGACGCGACAACCCTTACCGAAGCGGGTTATGTCGGAGAAGATGTCGAAAACATCATCCTTAAGCTTCTTCAGGCGGCGGATTATGACGTCGAATTGGCCGAGCGGGGGATCATCTACATTGATGAAATCGATAAAATCGCGAGAAAGTCAGAAAATCCCTCCATTACCAGAGATGTCTCCGGAGAAGGCGTTCAGCAGGCCCTTCTCAAGCTCGTGGAAGGGACCGTGGCCAACGTTCCTCCCCAGGGAGGAAGAAAACACCCCAGACAGGAATTTATTGAAGTGGATACTTCGAATATCCTCTTTATCGTGGGCGGGGCCTTTGACGGACTGGAAAAGGTCGTCCAAAAGAGGATGAATAAAAACCCCATTGGCTTCAACCAGGAAAAGGGCGAAATTTCGGACGACGACTTATCCCTGCTCTTAGGCAAGGCCATTCCGGAGGACCTGATGAAGTTTGGCCTGATCCCCGAGCTGATTGGCCGTCTGCCGATTCTGGTTTCTCTCCAGGAGCTTTCCGCGAAGACCCTCAAGCGGATTTTATTAGAACCCAAAAACGCTCTGGTCAGGCAATACAAGGAACTGATGAGACTGGACGGGGTGGACCTTCGCTTTACCGAAGAAGCGATTGATGCCATTGCGAGCCGGGCCTATGAAAGAAAAATGGGGGCGAGGGGGCTTCGTTCCATTATGGAATCCATCCTGACCGAACCCATGTATACCGTCCCCAGCGATCCGGATATTCGCCAATGCCTGATTACCAAAGAAGTTGTCGAAGGAACGGCAAAGCCGGTCCTTCGAAAAGAGATCGAAATCCCCGGTCAGCAGAAAATGCCGCTCCATGCTCGATAGAAGCGAAAGAGCCGCGAAACCGGCTGTTTCGTTTCCCAAGGAGGCCCTATGTTACCCAACTACTATACCGAAGAAAAAAAGCTCATGCCGGTTCTCTTTACCCGGTCAACGGTCCTTTTTCCGAATCAGATTCTGACGATTGATTTGGATACGCGGGAAGGGGAAAAGATCGCCAAAAGGTGCGTGGAAAAGGACCAGATGGCCCTGATCCTGGCGATGAAAGATCCGACAGCCGAAGATCCCACGATAGAAGAATATGAAAGCATTGGCACCATCGTCAAATTTCACCAAAATTTTGGCGTCCTCGGCACCCCAACCAAACTCCTGGCAGAAGGAAAATCCCGCGGAAGATTTGTCCGCCTGGTCCGTCAGGCCCCTTATAATGAAGCGGAAGTGATCGAATATGTTTTTCATCCGGAAAAGATTTCCGCCAATCCGGACATGGATCTGATGAAGAGATTGCTTTCCTCGGCGGCGATGAACTTTTTCAAA
This sequence comes from uncultured Tissierellia bacterium, assembly GCA_902489375.1. Taxonomy (GTDB): domain Bacteria; phylum Bacillota; class Clostridia; order Tissierellales; family Peptoniphilaceae; genus CABTZP01. The sequence continues at coordinate 5,575 of CABTZP010000080.1, forward strand.
AACGTGGGGGGGATTCCTGAAGCCATTTTAGCCACCCATCTTTTGGAGGCCGATCCCGGAACCCTATCTGATGAGGTGGCCTCACACCTGGATTTAACCAAAGAAGAAGGGCTCTCGATCCTGGAAGAATTTGACATCTATGAGCGGATGGTCAACTGTAAAACCTGCCTGGATCTGCAGGTTCGCCTCTCCCTTTTGGAAAACCGGATCGCCGAGGAAGCCCAGCTTCGGATGCAGCAATCACAAAAGGACTTTCTTCTCCAGGAGCAAATGGATATTATCCGCACGGAACTGGGTGACCGGGATATTTCGAGTGATCCCTCCTCCCTGGCCGACCAGTATCGAAACAAAATCAAACGGCTTGATATGCCCAAGGCCTCAAAGGATTGGGTTTTAAAGGAAGTTGACAAGCTCTCCTACCTGACCCCGGTCTCCCCGGATTTAAATGTCAGCCGCTCTTACCTTGACACCGTCCTGGATCTTCCCTGGGGAAAGTTTAAAAAAGAAACCATTGATATGGAACGGGCCCGCAAGATTCTCGACGAAGACCATTACGGACTCAAAGAAGTC
>CABTZP010000081.1 GCA_902489375.1 uncultured Tissierellia bacterium
TCTTTGTAAGGATCTGGGGGCGGAAGGGGCCATGGCCCTGCTTTTAAAAGATGTTTTGGATCCTAATCTGGTCCAGACCATGGAAAACACGCCGGCCTTTGTCCACGGGGGACCTTTTGCCAATATTGCCCATGGCTGCAACACGGTAACCGCGACGAAGATGGCCCTAAAAACCGGGGATTACGCGGTAACGGAAGCCGGCTTCGGCTCGGACTTAGGCGCGGAGAAATTTTTCGATATCAAATGCCGAACGGCTAATCTTAGGCCGGACTGCGTGGTCATGGTCGCAACGATCCGTGCCCTCCAGCATCACGGAGGAAGGGAACAAAAAAAGGACTATTCTCTGCGGGAACTTCTCCAATTTGAGGAGAAGGGCCTTCCCAACCTCTGGCGGCATGTGGAAAATATGAAAGCAGTCTACCAGCTTCCTGTTGTCGTGGCCATTAATAAATTTATCAGCGACAGCGATCAGGAAATTTCTCTTCTTCAAAAGGCCTGCGAGGAAAAAAAGATTCCAGCCGTCCTGAGCGAAGGCTGGGAAAAGGGCGGGGAAGGGATGAAAGATCTGGCCCGGGCCGTGGTTAACGCCTGTGAAAATGAAGATTCTTCTCACTTTTCCTTTGCCTACCCCCTGGATGTCTCCCTCAAAGAAAAGATCGAAATATTGGCTAAGAAAATTTATCGAGCCAAGGGGGTTGAATTTAGCAAGGAAGCCAGTCTCACCCTTAAAAGGCTGGAAAAAGAAGGCTACGGGTCCCTGCCCATCTGCGTAGCCAAGACTCAATATTCCTTTACGGATAATGAAAAGCTTTTAAATGCCCCGGAAGACTTTATCCTCGGGGTCCGGGAAGTTCGCTTATCAGCCGGGGCGGGATTTGTTGTTATGCTTGCCGGATCCATCATGACGATGCCCGGACTTCCAAAAGTGCCAGCTGCCTGCCACATGGATATTGAAGAAGACGGAAGGATCAGCGGACTTTTTTAAAGAACCGAGGAGCGGATGCGAACGAATCAAAGCGCGAACCAAAAACAAATCGAGACGGCAAGGTGGCTGGATGCCATGGGCCGGCCAGATCAGGGCCCCCTTTTCATTCACCTGGCCGGAACCAATGGAAAGGGGTCGACAGGAAGTTTTCTGTCGGCCTCTTTGCAGGCTTTAACCGGTTGTCCGGTCGGCCATTTTCTTTCTCCACATGTCCACCGATATCACGAAAGGATTTTGATTGGCGGGGAAATGATCGGGGATGAAGAGCTTTTGCAGATTCAAGAGAAAATGAATCAGCTTGAAAAAGATTTTTCCCTGCCGGCTCTGACCTATTTTCAGCGTTCTTTTCTCGAGGCGATGGAGGCCTTTAAAGATCTAAAATTAGCGGTTATTGAGTGCGGAGTCGGCGGAAAAAACGATGTAACCAATGTCATTGATGCTCAAATTGCAGTGATCAGCCGGATTGGCATGGACCATATGAATGTTTTGGGGGATACCCTGGAAAAAATCGCCGATCAAAAAGCCGGGATCATCCGGAAAAATCATCCCCTGATCTCCTCTGACCAGGAAGAACCCGCGAAAAGGGCGCTGATGAAGGAGGCGGAAAAAAACCAGGCTCCGGCTTTTTTTCTTGATCCCAAGTGGCTTTCCCCGCCGAAGCCCGTTTTTTGCTCGCAAACTGCTGGCCCGATCAACATGTCTTTTTCCTATGACCATGGCTGGCTTTCCGGAAAGTATGAAACTTCGCTTTTAGGCCTTCATCAAGGGCAAAATCTGGGCACAGCCCTCCTTGCCCTGGAAGTGATCGCCGATCCCCATTCCTCTTACACGCCAAGAATCAGTACTCTAATTCCTTCCTCTTTCGATGAGGAAAAGAGACGGGCGCTCATCCAGGAGAGCGTAAAAAGCGTATATTTGCCAGGAAGGCTGGAAGTGATCAGCACAAGGCCCCTCCTTCTTATTGACGGCGCGCACAATGACCCGGCCATCCTTACTCTCATCGAAAATCTTCATTGGCTTGGCCTGGATGGGACAAGGTATCCTCGGCCGGCCCTTCTTTTTGGCATGCATGATCATAAAGTAAGTCAAAAAGTCCAAAAAAAGCTCTTTCAGGAAATGGACCAGGTGTCTTTGATCGAGGTGGAAGGGAAGAATGATTCGGACAGGAATAAAGAAGTGAAGAAGGCGCTATCCAAAGCCTTAAAAGAAAAGCCGGAAAGGCCGGTCCTTGTCTGCGGGTCTTTTTATCTTTTAGATGGCGCGAAGATTTTCCTTAACCGTGAGCGGAGGCAGACCTAAACCAGGAAACTTAAAAAAAAATGATAGTCATCGTCCGATAAAAAGAAGGAAAAAGAGCGAGGACCCTACCGGCGGTAGAGCCGGTAAAGGCCAAGGACAATACCCAAGATCTGACATTCCTTCACAATGATTGGTTCCATGGAGGAATTCTCCGGCCGAAGCTCGACATACCCTTTTCTTTGAAAAAAAGTCTTGACGGTCGCGGAGTCTTCAATGAGGGCGACGACCTGTTCGCCATTTTGCGCCGTATCGGCCTTTTTGCAAATGAGTTTATCGCCATCAAGGATCCCGGCTTCAATCATTGATTCGCCGTGAACCTTGAGGATAAAATACCGGTCATTTCCGCTGGGGAAAAAAGATGAAGGAAGAAAGACCCGGTCCTCGACATAGTCATCGGCATAAATTGGCTCTCCTGCCGCGACATCGCCATAGACCGGAATGTCAAAAATCTCTTCTGACCGATCTATTCGATTTTGACCGGCGGCCTGCCCTCTTTGCATTGGCTTTTTCGCTTCGGCAAAGGAAGGATCTTCTTCCCTTTCCGGGGAAAAGATCACTTTTAAGGACCGGTAATTGCCCTTGTCCATGGAAAGATAGCCGTCAAGGATCAGCTGATGGACATCGGCATGCACTGTAGAAGTGGAGGGGATATCGAGGGCCCTGCAAATATCCCGGTAAGAAGGAGCATAGTGGTTTTCCTCGATATATTTTTTAATGTAGAAAAAAATGCGCTCCTGTCTTTTCGTCATGGCCGGGCCGTCCCTTCTATAAGAACAATTATTCTTTTTCTATTATAATGGACTTTTTAAAAAATTTTCAAGCTTTTGTGTATCGGCAAAGGAGAAGGGTATATAAAAGTCAGACCAGTTTAGAGGGGATGGAATCCATTCCCCTAAGAATATGGAAGATTGAAAACGTGGAATTTAAGGAGGATACAATGAAATTTTATTTTTGTGAACACTGTGGCAATGTAATGATTAAATTAAACGATGCGAAGCCCGTGCCCGTATGCTGCGGCGAGCCCATGAAAGAGTTAACGGCCAATACGGTTGACGCGGCAAAAGAAAAGCACGTCCCTGAGGTCAAGCGCAACGGCAAGGACATCGAAGTTCAGGTTGGCTCGGTTCTTCATCCCATGGACGAAGATCATTACATTGAGTTTATCTTATGCGTACAGGGCAAGAAATGCCAGTGCAAGCTCCTCCAGCCCGGAGACGAGCCCAAAGCATGCTTTACTCTTTGCTGTGATCAGGAGCCCGTCCAGGTTTATGAATTCTGCAATAAGCACGGCCTCTGGAAGGCGGAAGCGTAAAGAAATCTTCTCTTTCCTGCTAAAATCTGCGGAGAATCGATTTTTTTAGCCGATTGATTTTTTTAAAATTGAAGAAGGGTTCACAGGCTTCCTGTGGACCCTTTTCTCATAGGGAGGAAAAGACCATGTCCTTGATGGAATTACTTTTGATCGGCGTCGGCGTTTCCATGGACGCTTTTTCGGTGGCAATTTGTAAGGGCCTTTCCGTTTCATCGCTTCGCCCCCGGCATGCCGTAACCGTTGGGGCTTATTTTGGCTCTTTTCAGGCCCTCATGCCACTTATCGGTTATTTTGCGGGACTTAGCCTTGCTCATTTTATTGAACGCTGGGACCATTGGCTGGCTTTTCTTCTTTTACTTTGGCTGGGCATCATGATGATTCGCGAAGCCCTTAAAAACGAGTCTTGCCCGGTCGGCGATTTTTCGCCGAAGGCCATGCTTCTCCTTGCCCTGGCGACTTCAATTGATGCTCTTGCCGTTGGGGTTACGATGGCCTTTTTAAAGGTGGATATTCTTTCTTCAGTCCTTGTCATTGGAACCTGCACCTTCCTTTTTTCCTGCGCCGGGGTGGTAATTGGAAATTATTTTGGCGAACGCTTTCAAAGGCCAGCCCGAATCACCGGAGGCTTTATTTTGATCGTATTAGGCTGCAAAATTCTTTTTGAACACCTTAGCGCCTAAAGTTTTTCCCTTCCGCAGGCAAAGCCCATATAATATTGAACATAGAAGAAAACCGATAAGGATAAGGAAGAGAAACCATGCGCTTATTTCAAAAGGGAGATGAGCTTCTCCTGACCATCGAAGATTACACGACAGAAGGAAACGGGGTTGCCCATATTCAAGAGGGCGACGGCGTGGAGGAGGGCAACCCCAGAATTGGCTTTACGATTTTTGTCTCGAATTCTCTTCCCGGGGACCGCGTTTTAGCTGAGGTCACGGACTGTAAAAAAAATTTTGCCCGCGCTCGTTTAAAAAAGCGAATCCGCCCATCTTCTTTCCGGCGCAAGGCCCCTTGTCCCTATGCGGAGGCTTGTGGGGGATGCGGTTTAATGGGCTGGGAATATGAACAGCAGCTGGATTGGAAAAAGCATTATATTCAATCTTCCCTGAACCGCCTGGGGGGATTTTCCCTGGAAAGAATCCCCATGCATGGAAAAGAGACCTGGCAATACCGCAATAAGGTCAATATGAGGGTGGATCAATGGGGAAATTTAGCCTACTCCCGGCCTGGCACCAACAAACTTTTTTCGGTGGAATCGTGCCAGATTGCTCAGCCTGAAATTAACCAGCTCATTTTTTCCTGGAACCAGGCGGCAAAGTCGAATCCCGACTTTTCTTCTTTTTCCCGGTTGATTCGCATGGTCATTCTTCGGGCTAATGAGGCGGGGGAGACCATGATTCACCTTGTTACGGCTCCCCTTCATCCCGAAAAAAGAAAGGCGCTAAAATCCCTTCTTCTTCCCCTTGGGGCACAGGTCCTTTCCCGATCGGAAACGAAAGGGGAAAAAGACGTTCGCATTTTAGAGCCCCTCTATTTTGCCAGTTCACAAAAACATCTTAAAAAGACCATCCTAGGGAATACTTTTTTTCTCTCCCCGCCCAGTTTCTTTCAGGTGAATCGTTTTTTAACGGAGGACCTTTACCGGAAGGGATTGGATTTTTTCAAAGAGCCGCAGGAGCTCACCATCCTCGATCTTTACTGCGGAACGGGCACAACCAGCCTTTTCCTGGCAAAAAAAGCCCGCCGAGTCTTAGGCGTGGAAATTGTTTCCGCAGCCGTTCAAAATGCCAGGAACAGCGCCCGCTTTAACCATATTGAAAATGTCTCCTTTATCGAAGGACCGGCGGAAGATCTTCTTTCTTCGCTGATCGAAAAGGAAAGAAATTCGAATCTGGCCATTCTCGTTGACCCTCCCAGAAAGGGGCTTGACCCGAAGGTCAGCGCGGCGATCCTTTCTTCCCAAATTTCTCAGCTCGTCTATATCTCTTGCAATCCCGCGACGCTCGCCCGGGATGCCAAAATTTTCCGGGAAGGAGGATACGCCCTAGAAAGAGTTGAGGGCTTTGACCTTTTCCCGGAAACAGGGCATGTGGAGAGTGTAGTATTGATGTCAAGAAAATAGAATAACGAGCTATAAAACTGCTGAAATCAATGGCTTTTAGGATTTTCAAAAGAATTCTTAAAAGCCATTTTTCAATTAGAAAAACACCTTGTGGGAATAGTTCAAGTGTAGATTATAGCAGGGTGTGTAGACACTATGTATATTTTAGGGAGAGTGAACAGGATAGATAATATCAGGCTACTTATCATATAATAAAAACGATATAACAGTAATTAGGTTGAATTAAGGAGGTAATTATAATGAGTCCTTTAGTTGTATATTATTCATATTCAGGAACAACAAGAAGATTAGCAGAAGATATCGCATTGATTACTGATGGAGATTTGAGAGAGCTGAAGCCACAAAAGCCTTATTCATTCTCATATAATACAGCTGTAAAAGAAGTGAGAGAA
>CABTZP010000082.1 GCA_902489375.1 uncultured Tissierellia bacterium
CAGGCTTTAATCAATGTAGGATTAGAAATCATTAATCCAAATATCTTTTTAGTATCCACCTTGCTGCTTTGTTCTATCGTCTCATTATTTACCGGGACCTCATGGGGAACGATCGGAACTGCGGGAATAGCCATGATGGGCGTTGGCGCCGGTTTAGGGATGCCCCCGGGATTAACCGCCGGAGCTATTATTTGCGGCGCTTATTTCGGCGATAAAATGTCCCCCCTCTCCGACACCACGAATATGGCGCCGGCCATTTCCGGAGCGACGGTGACCGAGCACGTCCGTCACATGGTCTATACAACCGTACCAGCCTATGTCATTACCGCGGTGATTTTTTTAGTATTAGGCTTTAAATACAATGTCGGCGGGGGAGATCTGAGCAGTGTCAGCCAGTTAACGGGAGCGATCAAATCCGTTTGCAAAGTGGGCTTTCCCGCTTTCATTCCGGCCATCTGTGTCATTACTCTTCTGGTCATGCAAAAGCCGGCCTTCCCCTCCATCTTTATTGGCGCTTTAATTGGCGTTGCCATTGCCGTCTTCTATCAGGGAATCGATTTAAACGAGGCGATTAAAAGCATGTACTTTGGCTTTTCGGGAGAGTTTAACAATGACTTTTTAAATAAGCTGCTGAACCGAGGCGGCATGACCAGTATGTATGAGCTTACCGCCATTATGATTGCCGGCTTAGGCCTGGGCGGTTTGCTGGATAAATCGACCATCCTGCCGACTGTGTTAAACAGGGTGGGAAACCACATTCACTCCGTTGGCGTTCTTACGGTCGTCACCATGCTGGTCAGTTATTTAGCCTACGCGGTTGGCGGCTCCCACGCTTTCACACACGTTTTGACGGGGACCCTAATGAGACCCTTGTATTTTAAATTCAACTTACATCCTAAAAATTTATCGAGGACAATGGAGGACTCCGGCACCTTAATCGCGCCGGCCATCCCCTGGGGAGGAAGCGCGGTGTATTGTGCGACGATGCTGCAAGTTCCGACCATGACCTACCTTCCTTTCCTCTTCCTCACCTTTATTGTGCCGATTTTCTCCATCCTTTACGGCTTCACGGGAAAGTTCATTGAATACATTAGCCCTGAGGATGCGGAAGGGAGATTTAAGGAAGACTTAGAGGAGGCGAAATTTTAATGGAGCGAATCGATAAAGTCATGACCGTGCAAGAAGCGGTAAAACGATATGTCAGCGATGGAGATTGTCTGACGATCGGAGGATTTACCACCAACCGCCGTCCTTATGCCATGACCCGGGAAATCATTCGACAGGGAAAAAAGAACCTGATTATTGAGAGCGGATCAGCTGGCGGAGATGTCGATATGCTCATTGGAGCCGGCTTAGTCCAAGCAATCAATATTAGCTACATTGCCAATTCAGGATATACGAATGTTTGCCGGTGCTTTCGAAGAGCCATTGAACAGGGAACGCTGCCATTTGAGGATTATTCTTTAGATGTTCAAAACATGATTTACCATGGAGCGGCCTTAGGACTTCCTTATGTTCCCTTAAAAAATATGTTGGGTTCTGATTTGGAAAAAAAGTGGGGGATTTCAGAAGAAGAGCGAAAGTCTTATCCGAAACTTCCTGCGAAGAAATTTATCATCGCTGAGGACCCCTTCCATAAAGGCAGCCGTTTGTGTCTGGTGCCGACCCCTAAAATTGATGTCGCGCTCATTCATGTTCAAGCCGCCTCACCGGATGGGACCGGTCAGATTGAAGGGCCCATGTTCTCCGATGTAGACATTGCCATGGCGGCAAAACATACCCTGATCAGCTGCGAAAAGCTCGTTTCCAATGAGGAAATTCGAAAGGAGCCGGATAAAAATTTGATTTCCGGGATTTGCGTAGATGCCGTTGTCGAAATTCCCTATGGCGCGCATCCTTCCCAGTGTTATCAGGTCTATGATTACGACGCGAATGCTTATCGGGACTATGACCGGGCCAGCCATGATCAGGAAAGCTTTGATGAGTATGTCAAAAAATATGTTCAGGTCAGCCATGAAGAGTATTTAAGCGAAATCGGAGAAGATCATTTGAAGGAACTGAGGATTGATCCAAAGGTCGGTTATGTGATAGGCGCAGGAACCAGATAGGGAGAGAAGTGATGGAATACACAAAAAAAGAAATGATGGCGATTGCGCTTTCCAGAGAAATTCAGGACAGGAAGACCTATATTATCGGGACGGGCCTGCCTTTGATTGGCGCGATTTTGGCGAAAAACACCCATGCGCCGAATGTACGCCTTTTATTCGAATCCGGCATCGTTGGAGGAGATCCAAAAGAAGTCGCTACCAGCGTATCGGATTTGCGGCTCTGTCATGAGGCGTCAACTTTCTGGCCTCCTTATCGGTATGTTGGCTTTCAGTCCTTGGTTGCGGATTCCGATCTGATTGAAGCCGGATTTCTTGGCGGCGCGCAAATTGATCCCTATGGGAATCTGAACTCCACTGCCATTGGTGATTACCTCCGCCCGACCACCAGGCTTTCAGGCTCTGGCGGAGCCAATGGCATTGCCACCTATTGCAATACCGTCATTGTCATGAAGCACCAGAAAAAACGGTTTGTGGAGAAGGTGGATTATTGCACCTCCCCCGGATGGATTGATGGACCTGGCGGAAGAAGCCGGATGGGTTTAAGGGAAGAGAAAGGCCCGAGAGCCGTCATCACCGATTTAGGCGTCTTTCGCTTCGGACCTGATAAAAGGATGTATCTGGCGGAATTTTTTCCGGGAGTAGACCCAAAAGAAATTCAGGAAAATACCGGTTTTGAAATTGACATTAGTAAGGCGGTCGAGTCCGCTCCGCCAACCAGGGAAGCCTTGTTCATTTTGGAAGAAAAGGTGGACCCGGGCCGAATGATGACCTGAAAGCGATGAAGAAAGTGTGTAAAAAGAGTAAAAAAGAGTAAAAAAGAGTAGGAAAGAGCAGGGAAAAGAAGAGAGAGGAGCTGAAAATGCATATTGTTGAAGTGAATAGAAAGTACTGCAAAAAATGCGGAGTTTGCATTTCTTTCTGTCCAAAGAAAGTGCTCGAAAGAAATGAAGACGGAGGCCCGATCGTAGCCTGTATAGAGGATTGTATCGGATGCAAGATGTGCGAGATGCATTGCCCAGATTTTGCGATCGTTGAAAGGAGCGCGGACAATGAGTGAATATCGTTTTATGCAAGGAAATGAGGCGATGACCGAAGGCGCGATTGTTGCGGGAGCTAGATTTTATGCCGGTTATCCCATCACCCCTTCCAGTGAAGTCGCTGAATCTTCTTCCCGGAGACTGCCGCAGGTTGGCGGAATATACATTCAAATGGAAGATGAAATCGCAAGTATGGCGGCAATTATCGGGGCATCCATTTCGGGGAAAAAATCATATACGGCAACCAGTGGCCCCGGCCTCTCTCTCATGGCAGAAAACTTGGATGTTGCGGTAATGGGTGAAATTCCCTGCGTTTTAATTGACGTGCAAAGGTCAGGCCCTTCAACAGGATTAGCGACGAAACCGGCTCAGGGGGATGTGATGCAGGCGCGTTTTGGCACCCACGGCGATCATTCCATCATCGCCCTGTCCCCTTCCAGCGTACAGGACTGTTTTGATTTGATGATTCAGGCCTTCAATTACGCCGAACGGTATCGGACTCCAGTCATTTTCTTAGCGGATGAAATTGTCGGGCATTTACAGGAGCAGGTGGTTTTAAAAGACGAATCTGAGGTGGAAATTGTTGAGCGCAAAAAGCCGACTTGCAAGCCTGATGAATATAAGCCCTTTGATCATTCGGAGGGTTTAGCCCCTCTGGCTTCCTATGGCGGTGAATATATCTTTAAGGTGAACGGCTCCATGCATGATGAGATGGGAAGACCCTGCGCCATTCCCGCCAATGCTGACCGCAAAGTGCGTCACTTAAGCGAAAAGATTGAAAATCACAGGGACGAGATCACCATTGTACGCGAGTATCGCCTGGAGGATGCGGAATATGCCTTTATTGCCTACGGCGGAGTTGCCCGCTCAGCGCTTTCGGCCATGCAAAAGGCCCGGGAACAGGGAATCAAAGTTGGCGTGTTGCAGGTGGTGACGCTTTGGCCCTTCCCCGTTCGTGAGGTTGAAGCACTGATGAATCAGGTAAAGGCAGTTGTTGTACCGGAGCTGAATTTAGGTCAGTATGCGGGCGAAATTAAAAAATATAACGAAAAAAATATTCCGGTTGTATCCGTCAACCGCGTAGACGGACAGCCCATTCAGCCCAATCAGATCGTAGAGAAATTGCAGGAGGTCATCCAATCATGTTAAGGGATTTTTTACTGGAAGAGAAACTACCCTTGTTCTGGTGCCCTGGTTGCGGCAACGGAGTGGTATTACAGTCAGTTTTAAGAAATATTGATAAACAGGGATGGACCAAAGAAAATACCGTCGTGTCGACGGGCATTGGCTGCTGGGGAAAAGCAGATGACTATGTCACAACCAACTCATTCCATGGGACCCACGGAAGAGCCCTTGCCTATGCCACCGGAATTAAATTAGGCAATCAGGATTTAAATGTCCTGGCTTTAATGGGCGATGGAGATGGCATTACGATCGGCGGAAACCACCTGATTCACGCAGCGAGAAGAAATATTGACATCACTGCCATCATGGTCAATAACCTGAATTACGGCATGACTGGCGGACAGTATTCCGGAACTACTCCCATCGATTCCATTACTAAAACCTCTCCTTATGGCCATGTTGAGCAGGGTTTTGACGTTTGCTCGGTCGTGAAGGCATCCGGGGCAAGCTTTGTGGCCAGAGGAACGGTATACGATATTGTTCAGCTCAATTCTTTGATTGACAAGGCCATGAAACACAAGGGATTTTCATTCGTTGAAGTCATTTCAAACTGCCATATTCATTATGGGAGATCAAATCAAATGCCAACGCCCGTCGCCCTGCTCAAATGGATTAAAGAAAATACAATTGCCTATTCACGGGATATGGATCTGGAAACAGTGGGGAAAAACAAGATCGTTACAGGGATTTTTGCAGACAGAGATCAGGAAGATTATGGCACCCTTTATAACAGGGTCATTGAAAAAGCGGAAAGGATGTAACGATGGCAAATCAAATTGAAATTACCATTAGCGGTGTTGGCGGTCAGGGATCGGTAACCTGCGGAAACCTGATTGCGAAAGGGGCGGCGATTCATGATCATAAAAAAGCAACCCTTTCTTCTGAATACGGGGTTGAAACCCGGGGAACCTTTGCGAAATCCGACGTCATTATTAGCGATGACGAGATCTATTTTCCGGATGTGACGGAGCCGAATTTGATTATTTGCCTTCATGAAAAAGCCTATGAAAGATATTCCGGCCATATGGATTCCAAAGCAATCATGATCTATAATTCGGATGTCATCCAGGCAAATGAAGCGTATGCGGATCAGGAAAAAGGCATCCCCATCACTCAGCTGGCAAAAGAGCTTGGAAATCCTGCCGTGATCAACATCTTAACCATGGGCATCATCGTCGGTTATACAAACTGCATTTCCGTTGAGGCGGCCAAACAATCCATCCGTCTTTTCTTTGAAGGCAAGGAGAACCTGATCGATTTAAACTTCCGAGCTTTTGATCTTGGCGTTGAAGAAGGAAAAAAACAGATTCAGTAACCGCGAGAGGAGTAATAGGATGAGATTGAGTGATCGCGTGGGGAAATTGCCGGCATCCGGGATTCGCGCTATGTTTGATTTAGCGGATCAATATGAACATACGATTAATTTATGTATCGGAGAACCCGGTTTTGACACTCCCCAAAATATCATTGACGCAGGATGTAAAGCGCTGAACAGCGGATATACGAAATATGTCGCCAATGCGGGAATCATGCCCTTGCGCACCGCGATAGCGAGGAAAATGAATCAAAATGGGGTTGACGCAAGCGCAGAGAATGTCATCGTGACCTTTGGGGCGGGCCAATCCTTAAAGTCGGCGAAGCAGGCGATTTTTAATCCGACGGAAGAGTCCTCAGTCAC
>CABTZP010000083.1 GCA_902489375.1 uncultured Tissierellia bacterium
AGGAGGAAGAAATGAGTAAAAAAAGAACCTTTAGGGCCGGCCTTATTTACTTTCTATCCTTCCTTTTTCTCCTAGCTTTTTTTACCGCCTGTGAGGCCGATAAAGACATTTCAAGAAACTCAACCAGTAAACTTCCTGAAAAACTCCCTGAAAATAAGATCGAAAACAGGATCGAGATAAAGGAAAGTCCCATTGAAGCGGAAAAGTTAGCTCAGACCCTTCCAAAGGAAGAAAGCTTTTCAGAGAAGCCGGCCCCTCCGGCCCCCTCTCAGGAAAAAAGCGAAAGCGAAAAAGAAGAGGAAAAAAGAAAAGACGAAAGTATTACCGGAGAACTTTTCGTTCACTTTATTGATGTAGGTCAAGGAGAGAGTATTTTGATTGACGCCCAGGGTCAGCACCTGCTTATGGATGCGGGGGATCGGGATCATGGATCAATCGTCGTCCGGTATTTAAAGGACCAGGGGGTAGGGTCTTTAAAGTACGTCATCGCAACGCATCCGCATGAAGATCATATTGGGGGAATGCAAGCTGTTTTTCAGGCCTTTCCGGTAGAAAATGTCATTCTTCCCAATGTTGCGCACAATTCGAGAACCTTTGAACAGTTTCTTGATTCTATCCGCAGTCGAAAGATCCATCCTATTAAAGCAGAGAAAGGAGTGGAATTTGACCTGGGAGAAGCCCATATCGTTCTTTTAGGGCCTTCAGTTATTGTCTCCGATTCTTTGAATAATAACTCGGTGGTCAGCAAAATCACCTTTGGAAAGACGTCTTTTCTTTTTACTGGAGACGCTGAAAGGGAAGAAGAGGCGACCTTAAAAAATTTTGACCTCCATGCTGATGTACTCAATGTCGGTCATCATGGGTCAAAGACGAGCACAGGTTCCGTTTTTTTACGAGCGGTAAATCCGACTTATGCGGTGATCTCCTGTGGCCCTGGGAATTCTTACGGATATCCCCATCAAGGCGTCCTTCGCCGTCTGAGCGCTTTGAATGTTGACATTTACCGTACGGATCTTTGTGGAACGATCGTAGCAAGGTCTGATGGAAAAAAAGTGCAGTTTTCTGCCCTGCCCGTCAATGATGAGGGCCTTGGGTCAAGTGCGAAGATATCGGTGGAAAAAAATGAGTTCATTGAGTCGTCGCCCCAGGAATTCTCCAGCTTAAATGAAGCCCAAAAGGGAGATAATTTCCAGGAAGAAGCTTCAATCGTCCAGGAAGAAGCTCCAAAAGTCCTGGAAAAGAAAATTGAACCCACCTCTCAAGAAGTCCCGCCTTATGAAGGAACGGCGCCATATATTGGGAACCGAAATTCAAGCGTTTTTCATCATGCCTCCTGTCCTTCAGTTGACAAGATGAAGGAATCAAACAAAGTCCCATTAAAAACGCGAGAAGAGGCGGTCGATCAAAATTTTCGGCCTTGTAAAAATTGTATGCCCTAGCGCTTTTAAGTGAGCAATGGAAAGGAGAAAGAAATGAACTTTATCATCGATCGCTATGAAGGTACGTTTGCTGTTTTGGAGGGCCAGGACGGAAAAAGGCTTACAGTCGAAAAGAAAAAACTTCCCTCCGGAGCAAAAGAGGGTGATGTCGTCATTGAAAAAAACAATGAATTCCTTCTTGATCAAGAGCAAACTCAGAAAAGAAGGATGAGAATTCAAAAAAAGCTGGGCGATCTTTTTTAATGATGGGAGAAGCATTGGCGCTTCCTTTTTCTAACCCGCATTTTCCCTTTCAAAAAGTGCAAGCAGGGCTTGCGCCGCCTCAGCTATTTTCTGATCAGGGATTCCCCCAAAGCCAACCAGATAGAGATCGTCAAAAAGGGGAACCCTCCGGTAATCGTCTAAAGATTTAATATAGATTCTTTCTCTTCCCGCTCTTTTTTTGATGATTTCGGGCGGGGGAAGCGGCCGCTGAAAACCCAGGATAAAGTGAAGGCCTGCCTCCGACCCTTGAATGACAACATCGGGATCTTTTTCTCGCAGGGCGCGGATAAAGGCTTCTCTTTTATTTCGATAAAAGGTATTCATGTGGTTGATATGGCGGTCAAAGGCCCCTGTACTCAGATATTTTTCCAAAAGACTTTCCTGGATCGGAGAAACTTTTCCCTTGGGAATTTTAAGCCCTTGAAAATCGCTTAAGAGTGGGTCCGGCAGGACAAGATAGGAAACAGCCAAAAAAGATCCGATCGACTGGGTAAAGGATCCGCTCATGATCACCCGCCCTTTTTGATCCAAACTTTTTAGCGCCGGGATGGTTTTTCCGTAATATTTAAAGTCACTGTCATAGTCATCTTCAAGAACATAACGTCCGGGCTTTTCTTCCGCCCAGGATAAAAGCTCCTGCCTCCTTCTTAGGCCCATGATGATGCCCGTGGGAAACTGATGATTGGGCGTCGTCAGGGCAATATTCGCCGGACTTTTTTCAAGGTCAGTGACGGAAAAACCGGAAGAATCAATGGCAATGGGAAGAAAATTTTTCCCCGCCGCCTGAAAAATGGGATCCGTCCTCAAGTAGCCGGGCTCTTCCACAGCAAAGATCGGATCCTTGAAAAGCATAAAAAGAAGCAGGAGATTTTCGGCATAGCCCGTGGTCAGTAATATATTTTTCGCCGGCGTTTCCACGCCCCGGTGGGAAGAAAGATAAGCGGCGACCGCTTTTTTCAGCGCCCAATGCGTTTGGGCATGGGATGAGCGTCCTAAAAGAGCCTCCTCCATGGACCGCTTTGCCAGTCGGCTCCAGACCTTTTTTTGCGCCTGTCCCGGATCAGTAGCCGCGTAAGAAAAATTAAAAGCCCATTTTTCCCCCGGAAAGTCCTCCTCGCTCAAATCGTCCCCTTTGTTGGTCTCGGCCGCTTCCACCCGATAAAGAAGGGTGGGATTAAGCTGATCAACATAAAAGCCGCTCCGTTCCTTTGATCGGATAAAGCCTTCATCCAAAAGCTGTCCATAAGCTTTTTTTACGGTATTAAGACTTACGCCAAGATGCATGGCAAGGGATCTTCGCGAAGGAAGCCGGTCACCCGCCTGAAGTGTTTCGCTGGCGATTTCCCGGACGATGGCCATATAAATCTGCTGATTTAAATCTTCTGTACGATTAAAAGAGATCGTGATCATGAATTCCCCCTCGAAAAAAGCCGATGAAGGCTTTTTTTGAATAAGTAATGAATAAAAAGCCGACGAAAAATGCTTTGGCTTTTGACTAGACAATTTGGACCTGTCAAAAAACTATTTTTTGAGCCTTTTCATAGGCCCATTTTATCCCTATACTCAGCTTAAATCAAAAATCAGTCCTATCCGAAAAAAGCTTGCAAGGCTTTTATAAAGGCCCAATGGGCAAGAAGAAAAACGGGTAATGACAAAGAAAAGAGGAGACAATGAGATTTAGCAAAGAAGAGATTTTACAGGGATTAATGGGTGGCGTCATTATGGATGTTACGACAGCCGAGCAGGCGAAAATTGCCGAGGAAGCAGGAGCCGTCGCCGTCATGGCCCTCGAAAGAGTCCCGGCCGACATCCGCGCAGCCGGCGGCGTCAGCCGAATGAGCGATCCCAAAATCATTAAGGAAATCCTAAATGCCGTTCGCATTCCGGTTATGGCAAAATGCCGGATCGGCCATTTCGTGGAAGCGGAAGTTCTGGAATCTCTAGGGATCGATTTTATTGATGAGAGCGAAGTCCTCACCCCTGCGGATCACGATAACCATATCAATAAGAAAAAATTCAAGACTCCCTTTGTTTGCGGATGCCGGAATCTGGGCGAGGCCCTTCGACGGATCGGGGAAGGCGCATCCATGATTCGGACCAAGGGAGAAGCAGGAACCGGAGACGTTTCCCAGGCCCTGACCCATATGCGGACCATCCAGCGGCAGATGGCCCAAGCGAGCGTTTTAACCGAAGATGAAATTTATTCAGAAGCGAAAAAGCTTCAGGTTCCCCTTGACCTTCTCCAATATGTCCATGACCATGGCAAACTCCCGGTCCCGAATTTTTCAGCCGGTGGCGTGGCAACGCCGGCCGATGCCGCCCTCATGCGCAGACTTGGCGCGGAAGGGGTCTTTGTCGGATCGGGAATCTTTAAGAGTCAAGATCCCCGCAAAAGAGCGAAAGCCATTGTTGAGGCAGTCGCTCATTTTAACGATCCCGACGTCATTGCCCGCGTTTCGGAAGACCTCGGCGAAGCGATGGTTGGCATTAATCCGGAAGAGATCCAGGTCATTATGGCAGAAAGATAAGATGTTTTTTAAAGAAACGAGAATAAACGGCGCATTAGGAGGGAGAAGCACTGAGTCTGAACATTTCTTTTGTTCGGACTCAGTGTTTAGATATAGCTTTTTATTTTTGTAGTCTTATTTAATGTGATGAAAAAAAACAAAATCAAACATTAAAAAGTATTTGGTTTTGAAGCAAAAGTTAGTTGCTCATGATGAGTTTTTTCTTTATAGGAAAAAGGAGAGCAAGAAGATCATACGAGAAGAGTGAAAAACAAGTGAGCAAAATTCTTATTCATTTTAGACATGAGCAGGCTCCCAATTTCTGTAAGACAAACAGATGAATTATTCAAAAAAATTGATAATCAAACAAGCATATGATATATTATAAGCAAAACAATAAAAAATGCAAAAAATATTTATGCCCCCTTCGAAACCTTTGAGGAGCTGTACGAAGCGTATGGCAAGGTCGTCAAAGAAAGAAACATAGATCAACAAAAGCAAATGGGTGGAAATCAGTTTATGCTAAATTTTCTGATGATAATCGTTGGGCACATACCAACGTAATGAGAGAACAGTTTTATTGTCATGCTAGGTTAGGATATGCTGCGTTCGAAAAAGAGTGGAACCTTGAACCATGGAGAACAAGTATAAATCCGATAACGTGCAATGAATAACTTCATGATTCAACTTTTGCGGTCTGTATCATAAGGAGGTGTAGGATGCCGCGCAATCTCTGGTTTTTCTTTGGAATCAGTGCTGTCATAATGGCGGCCTGTAATGTGGTCTCTGCTTTTGTTTTTAAACGAGACCCTAAGTGGTTTCGCTTTTGTAGCTTGGCTTTAACGGCATTAACGGTTTGCAGTTTTCTTATAGATATTGGCCACTTGGTCCATCGATTAGATATGGGTGAAGTTCGTATTGCAAGAGACTTAATTGACGAAGTGATCCCTGGATCAAAAATTTTTATGACAGCCACTCTCGCCTCCATCCTAATTAATGTTACTACGCTTATTCCTTGGAAAAAAAGAAAGGAATAGCAAAATTTTTCGTGGATTTGTTCTGTTTATTTTCGTCTTTGACTTAATGGTTAAAGTTATTGAAATGCGAGGATATTTTTATGAAAAAATACGTTGCTTTTGTATTGGTCCTATTGCTTGCCATTTCTTCTTTTCCTAGTTGTCCTGCAACTAATATCCATGCTATGCCGCACATGATAGCAGTAAATTATGAATCTCAAATTCGGCTTTAATAAAAAGGAGTTTTTATGCCGCTATTGCTCATACCAGTAAATACTTGGTTTTTTCTGGGCATTACTGCCATAGCCATGGCAGTTTGTAATTTGGCCTCTGCATTTGTTTTCAAACGAGACCCTAAGTGGTTCCGCTTTTGTAGCTTGGCTTTAACGGCATTAACGGTTTGCACTTTTTTTAATGAAGTGGCGATCTACCTGCAGGAAACAATTGTAGAAGGCGTGGAGCCGATCCACAGCGGGATTGGCTCCATTTATGATGTTGCAATCCCAGGCGCGAAGATTTTTATGACGGCCACTCTCGCCTCCATTCTACTTAATGTTACAACGCTTATTCCTTGGAAAGGGAGTAAGAAGAAGTAGACGGGCCGGCGACCTTTGAGCCGGATTTTATTCTTTTTTATTCAAATTGACAAGGGCAAAAGAAATCTGTATTATGGAACTATTCTTGTGGTGGATGTGGCCTAGTTGGTTTAGGGCGCCAGATTGTGGC
>CABTZP010000084.1 GCA_902489375.1 uncultured Tissierellia bacterium
ATAAACCAGTAGATCCTGATAAGCCGGTAGATCCTGATAAGCCAGTAGATCCTGATAAGCCAGAAGAGCCGGATAAGCCAGTAGATCCTGATAAGCCGGTAGATCCTAAAGAAGAAGAGCTAAGAAGAGCCTGGGAAGAATACGATAAAAAGATGGCCGAATACTTAAAGAAAATGGAAGAGTATAAAAAAAAGATTGACAATCTTCCGTATATCCAAAAAGACGGCTATACGATCGAAAAAGATATCGATCCCAATGACTCCAGACAAATGCTCGACTACTTAGATGACGTATCGGCTCTTGTAGGAAAGAAGATTCAGGCTTACCGAGAGCTAAAAGGCAAAAACCCCAACGAATTTTCCGTTGTCCATGGAAATCAAATGGGAAATCTGATGGAAAATTTGGCCCACCAAGAAATAGACGATAGAAGAGAAACTCTAAACTGTCAAAATCTTGCCCACGGCTGGGGAAGTGGAATACCAAGCCCAAATGAACTTGCAGAAACGATTGTAAACGGCTGGATTAATAGCCCCGGTCATGAAAAATCCTTAAATCAAAACGGACGCTTTTCGGTATCTACTTTTAAGAAAGGTTCCGATTGGTACTGCATGTACTGGGAAAATGAACCAATGGATCCGAGAACACCCATTTATGACAAAAATAATAAGATTATCCCTCGAAATGGAAAGCCTGCGATGATGAATGGAAAAGAGGTTACTGAAAATGGCGGAGCTAATACTGTCGTAATTGAAAAGCCCGCCGAACCTGAAAAACCGTCGGAAGAAAGACCTGACAAGACCCCTCCGGAAAATCCCGTAAATCCTCCGGAAAACGCGCCAGCGTCGCAAAGACGGATGATGAGAACAAAAGCTCCGTCGGTTCAAAAAGAAGAAGAAGAGGCTAAAAGCGTCGAAACCCAAAATAAATCCTCTAATGAAAATATTTGGTTAAGCGAATCATATGACCAGCTCGCAAATGCGGCAAACGTAAATGTAAAAGTTACCATTAAATATGATTCGACGCCAAGTGAAGAAAAGACGCCGGAAAAAGAAATGCCAAAAGATAATCCCTATGAATCTCAGGCGCAAAATCAGACTCCAGAGCCAAAGGAAACGACGGAAGATAAACCCTCCGAAGAGCCTAAAAGAGTAACCCTGGACCTTTCAATGGATGGACTAAGTAAAGAAGAGATTCGAAAAATTGCAAACCTAAAGTAAAATTTTCTAAACCAACAAAAAAGACCAGTCTCAAACGAGGCTGGTCTTTTTTTATTGTTTTTGTTCCTAAACGGTATTGTATAGACTTCAGCTGATTCTATAATAATAGGCATAATTACTGGATGAGTTGACACAGCTAATTCCAACGATTAGGGAAGCGCTTTAAAGGAGGAGAAGGATCAAGCTGCTGAAGAAACAGAAAAAAATTTAGTACAATAGTTTGCAAAAGTAAAAATTTGCGCTATAATAGCTGAAATTAATAATAAAAACGGATTTGGAATAGTAGGTCTTGACTTTTCTATAGAGAGCTGCCGGCTGGTGTAAGGCAGCGAAAAGAAAGACGGAATCGCGCCAATGAGTTGCAGGGGTAAATCCATAGCCTTTGCCGGGAATTCCCGTTACAGAAGTATTCATTATTTTGGATGAGTGCATTCAATCGGATGAAGAAGAGTGGCACCGCGGAAGCTAACGTCTTTCGTCTCTTCTGCCTATCATGGCGGGGAGATGAAGGGCGTTTTTTATTGGTCTTTCGGTCCGGCCCAGAGGAGGAAAAATGGAGGAAAAAAGCAAATGATTTTACTGAAAGGCAATGTATTGGAGACGGTCATCGATTTTTCGAAGATGAGGCCGTGGGCTTTCGTTTTTTTGGAAGGAACGGCCGTGACCATCGTTTTATCCTTGATTACCGTCATGATTGGGAGCCTATTAGGCTTTCTATTGACTTTGATGCGCCGATCTCATTTTAAGGCCCTTTCCGCTTTTTCAAAGGCCTATTCCCTGATCGTTCGTGGGACTCCGATGCTTGTTCAGCTTTATCTTTGGCTCTACGCTCTTCCCAAGATTGGCCTTACCATTCCCCCGATCCCCGTGGGGGGCGATCTCTTTGGGAGCCGGGAGTTTTCCACCGCAATCCTTGCCCTGGGCTTAAATTCCGGCGCTTATGTCTCTGAAATTTTGAGAGGAGGTCTGGATGCCGTCAGCAAGGGGCAAAGTGAAGCGGCAAGGTCTCTTGGCCTTTCCCAAAAGCAGACCATGCAAAAGATCATTATTCCTCAGGCCCTGCGGGTTATTCTGCCGGGATTGGGCAATGAGTTCGTTCAGATGATCAAGGAAAGCTCCATCGTATCCACGGTTGGGATATTTGATGTGATGTACACGTCAAATATTGTGAAAGCGGCAACATTTTCTGTTTTTGAGCCTTTAATCATTGTTGCCGGGATATACTTCGTACTTACCACGGTTTTAACCGCTGTTCAGCAGCAAATGGAAAGGAGACTCAATGTCGGTTATCGAGATCAAAGGGCTTAATAAGTCTTTTGGAAATGTCCAGGTCCTGAAAGGGATCGACCTGAAAATTGAAAAAGGACAGGCCATTTCGATCCTGGGTCCTTCTGGTTCCGGAAAATCCACTTTGCTTCGCTGTATGAACGGGCTGGAAAAACCGGATGAGGGAAAAGTCCTGTTTCATGGAGAGGAAATTGGAGTCAAAGGAGGAAAAGAAAAAGATCTTGATCGAATTCGAAGTCATATGGGCATGGTTTTTCAGCACTTTAATCTTTTTCCTCATCTGTCTATCATGGAAAATATCACTCTTGCTCCTACACTGGTTAAAAAAATGCCAGCGGAAGAAGCGAAGACCATCGGCCGGAGTCTTTTAGAAAAGGTGGGCCTTTCGGATAAGGAAAACGCGTATCCTGAGCAGCTTTCCGGCGGTCAAAAACAAAGGGCCGCGATTGCCCGAGCCCTGGCGATGTCTCCGGAAGTGATGCTTTTTGACGAACCGACTTCAGCTTTGGATCCGGAAATGATTAAGGGTGTTCTCCAGGTAATTGAAAAGCTTGTCAAGGAGGGGATGACGACGGTCATTGTGACGCATGAGATGGGTTTTGCCCGCAGAGTTTCCTCAAGGATTGTCTTTCTTGATCAGGGTTTACTCTTAGAAGATGCCAAGCCGGAAGAATTTTTCACAAACACCAAAAATCCACGGGCCCGCGCCTTTTTGGACCAAGTGATTTTATAAATATTTTATAAATAAAGAAGGTAAAGAGGAGCGAACCATTCCCTCATCCAGGTCTTATCAGGCCAAACCGAAGGAGTTCATTATGAAAAAAACAAGTTTACTGAAAAAAAACATCGGAACAAAAATCCTCACCCTCTTCTTGGCCTTTGCCCTGATCTTTACGCTTTCAGCATGTGGAAGCAATGAAAAAAATCAGGGAACGGAAGGGGCATCTTCTGAAGCAAAGAAAGAAAACACCGAAAAGAAGAAGGATAAGATCGATGAAATCAAAGAAAGAGGCGTTCTTTATCTGGGCACCTCTCCAGATTTTCCCCCTTCTGAATTTTATTATTTAAATGAAAAAAATCAGAAAGAGATTGACGGTTATGACGTTCGTTTAGGCAAAGCCATTGCTGAGGATCTGGGCGTAAAGCTTGAAATCAAAGCCACCGACTTTAACGGCGTATTAGCCAATATTCAGGCTGGACAGGTAGACATGGGCATCTCAGGCTTTACGGTCACCGAAAAAAGAAAAGAATCAATGCAGTTTTCAAAAGGCTATAACACCACAACCGAGGAAGGATACCAGGGCCTGATGATGAAGAAGGATCTGGCCGCGAAATTGAATAATTTGGAAGATCTGAAAAAGGCCAAGTTAAAAATTGGCGCCCAAGGCGGTTCCATCCAATTTGAATTAGCCTTAAAGATTACAGATCCGGATAAAGTTGTGCAAAGAGATACCATGGATTCGCTGGCTTTAGCGCTGGATGCAGGTGACATTGATGCCGTTACGGTTTCTTCTGATGCCACCGCACCCATCCTTCAGACCTTCAAGGATTTTGTCGTTCTCCCTAAAGATTCCTTTAATTTGGATCCAGAAAACATCTATGCCACGAATGTCATTGGATTTCCTTTAGGCGATCAATACCAGTCTCTGATTGATGAATCCAACAAGGTCATTGATAAGCTCGTAGCGGAGGGAACGATCGAAAAATGGATTGGAGAGTGCAAGGAAATTAGCGAAAAACAGGCGCTGGCCCAGTAAAGATCGAAAAGGGGGGAAATTATGGAAGAAAAGGGAAATGAACAAAATCAAGTGAATAAGAAAAGCGCCCCAGGATCAGTAAAGGAATCCTGTTTAAGAGAAAAAATGCGCAAGGCGGTAGAAGAAAATCTTTCCCTCTGCCAGGACCTGGTTCAAAAACTCTATGATCATCCGGAAATCGGGGGAAAAGAATTTTATGCGCACGATCTTTTCTGCTCTCTTTTGGAAGATCGAGCCTTTCCAGTAGAGCGTCATGTGACGATGGAAACGGGTTTTCTCGCTCATGGCGGAAAGAGAGGAGGGAAACCTGTCATCCTGATTCCTGCGGAATTTGATGCCCTTCCAGGAATTGGACACGGTTGCGGACATAATCTTTTTGGCGCGATGAGTCTATTGGCCTTTTTATCCCTTTCTCCCCTGATGGAAGATCTTGGGGCCGAGCTTCTTTTGGCTGGGACGCCCGCAGAAGAAAATTTAGGGGGAAAGGTCCTGATGAAAGACCAGGGGATTTTTGATGATGTTGATTGCGCTATCATGATTCACCCAGGAACAAAAAACAGTTTAGGATCGGCATCTCAGGCTCTCTATCCTTTAAAATTTGAGTTTTTTGGGAAAAGCGCCCATGGCTGTAAAGCCAGTGAAGGCGCTTCGGCCCTGGATCCGGCGGTATTAACCTATCTTTCGATCAACCTCCAGAGGCAGTTTATCAAGGAGGGTGCCTTTATCCACGGGATCATCAAAGATGGGGGAGAGGCGGCCAATGTCATTCCCGATTACACTTCCATGGAGTATTATTTTCGAGCAGATACCCTTGATGAAGCAAAAAAAATGGGAGAAGAAGCGAAAATCAGGGCAAAGATGAACGCGAAGGCCTGTGGATGCGAGCTGAAAACCTCCATATATGAATGCATCTATGGGGAAACGATTCTCAACGAAAAGCTTGCTGAGATCATGAGAGAAGAATTTATTCGGCAGGGGAGAGACGATGTTGAAGATTTAGATACCAAACCCTTGGGCTCAACGGATGTCGGTGCCATTTCTTACCTTTGCCCGACCGTCCAGGCAACGATTAAAATCGCGGAACCGGAAGAAGCCAAAGGGCACAGCCGGGAGATGGCCGAGGCGACAATCTCTTCCCAGGGCCAAAAGGCGCTTCAGGATGGCGGGCTAATCATTGGGGGGACCTGTCTTTCGCTTGTTTTAAAACCTGAACTTCTTGAAGAATGCTGGAAGGAGGAAAAAGCAAAAACCGCAAAAGGGTGAAGTCTTTTCTTTTCCGTGGCATAATCAAATCATTGGAAAATGAAAAGTTTAACCGGAAGGAGATCAAGATGAACGATCAGCGTATTTTTCTGGCTTCTGACTATATGGAGACTGGCCACCCCCTGATTCTGGAACGCTTCAAAGCACTTTACGATCAAAAATTTGAAGGATATGGCTTTGATCCCATAACGGAATCGGCTCCAGAAAAAATCCGAAAGGCCTGGGATGCGCCTCGGGCAGACGTCTACTTCATTTGCGGCGGGAGCCCAACCAAAAAAAAAAGA
>CABTZP010000085.1 GCA_902489375.1 uncultured Tissierellia bacterium
TAAATTTCGTAAGTGGGAAAGGGCGAGTCGCTGATTCCCACTCATTTTTTGTCAGTGAGGAAAGCTAAGGCGCATTTTTCCGCTGAAGATTTCCAAGCAGAAGAGCTTTTTTTGATCATTTTTTAACAATAATAGAAAGAGTCCTAAAAAGCCTCAGATCGCGAAGAGGGATTCTTGCTTTCAGCTTGTTCGCCTATTCGGGGCAGCAAAAAAAACACGGAGAGCGGACGGTTAACTCGTCCGCTCTCCGTGTTTTTATTCTTTATAATAAGCTGTTTTTGATCTGATTGGAAAGAGATTCGATTACTGATCTTCCGATTTTCTCTTTTTCAGCATGGCTAAGGCCCATGCCGCTGCAAGAATTCCCGCGGAAGCAGCTTGATTTAGGCTCATATCGCCAGTTTCCGGTGCGGTGGTCGAACTTTCCTGCTCTTGTGCTACCACCTTGATCGTCGCTTCTTCAGGCCTTGCGCTTTTGTCCGAAGAAGGAAGCTCCACGATGCCCGAGGTCAATTTTTCATATTCTTCCCTTGTGACCGGCGTGGCCTTCTTTCCCCAATCTGGGGTGAGGTCATAGGGGGGTCTTGGCGCCAGGTCTTCATTTCCTTCAGGAAGGTCAGGATCTGGATCATAAACCCTGATCTTTGCCGTCTTTTCAATGGTTTTTCCATCTACCGTTAAACGATACTTGACAAAGTAGCTGCCGACTTTTTGGACATCAAATCCGCCATCGTCCACAATTTGAACTTCATCTTTGCGGTCATTGCCCGCGGTATCGGCTGCTTTAACAATTGCCTTGCGTAATGAGAAGGATTGGTCACCTTTTTCCACCTTCTTATCTTCTACTTCCAGAACGGGGGCAAGGGAGGATGGCGTAGAAGGATCGGGCTTTTTCCACTGGGCGTAAACCGTAAGATCATCGGTTACGATGGTGTTTTTCGTAAACCTTTCGCCCGTCCCGTCAGCTTTGGTATTCCATCCATTAAAGACCCAGCCCTTTCTTTTCGGAGAAACCGGCATCGTATTTCTCTTGCAGCCTTCTTTTTCCGTGCAGTTGTTGGCAATGCTCTTTTTATAAAAAACCTCAAAAGACTCAAGCTTGGTTTCAGGGTTTTCGGCGCCTTCATAATTTCGATCAAAGGTTACTTCCGGGATAAACTTATCCAGAACGAAAGTGTAAATGCTGGAAGATTTAAACTTATTAAGCGTGTTGATTCCCTGATCGTCGTTCATAAATTTTAAATATCCATAATGTCCCTTGTTTAATCTTATTCCCCTTGGCTCATACTGTTTATTATTATAATAAAAGTAGAAACCATTAGGACGGTAACCTTCTCCCGCAAGCTTTTCCTCCTCTTCCTGGCCAGGGGTGATCATTTTCCCGTCTTTGTCAACGGAGTATAAAACATAGTCAGCACCCTCGGCATATTCTGGATTCCAACCTGTAGCTTTACCGGCTCCATTTAAAGTAAACTGGTCCTTTGCTACCTCTTCATCTTTTGCAAAAAGGAAGCTGACGTAATCCATATGGAAGCGAACCGTGGCATAATTATTGGAAGAATCTTTCGAATAAGTCGCTGTCTTATAGTCATTGGTGTTCATCACATCTTCCGGTGTTTTTCCGCTTCCATCGCCCGTAAGCCAGGAATAATAGCCAGAAGGAAGGCTGCTCGTATCGACCCGGATGGAATAATCCTTGCCTTTATCATATGGGCCTAAATACTTCGCTCCGCTCCAGCGATCTTTGTTGCCGATCGTTCCTGTTACATAGTCAATTTGAGCGCCGGTTTCATCATAGACAAAGAAGGCTACCTTTTTCCAGCCTTCCAAAGCTGTATTTGGGAGAGGCCCTCCATAAACATCCATATTCCGCTGAACACCGACCGTTTCTTTTGGAGATGAAAAATATGTCTTATCCGAAGGGCCGCCAGGGCCCGGTTTTAGAAAGATTTCCGGCAAAATTTCAAAATAAACCTTCCCCTGAGCGCCATTGGCTGGGGCTTGTTGCGGGGCCTTCTGCAGCTTGCTCTCGCTGCCCTCAACGGAAAGATCGGAGAATTCTTTTTCCGGGCTGACCGGCTGAGGGGTCTCCCCCCCCTGTTGACCCTCCTGGGCCTGGACCGGCGTCTTCACCGATTCCGCCTGGCTGACCCTGGGAAATAGACTTCCCAAGACGAGCGCAAAGACGAGAAGAAGCACGGGCCACATTCCTTTGCGATGAATCATATGAACTCCTTTCCTCAACAAATCATCACGTTCAAAAAAATTTCAATTTTGTACCCGGCAGTTTGCCTCGGCACAAGCTTTTTCTGTGCTGAGTACATTTTATCACAATTTCTTTACATTTTGTAACTATTTTTACAGTTTGTAATTTTTTGTCTATTTCTCTTGTAATCTAAAAATAATTAGAAAATAAAATGAATTTTTTTCAAAATAGTTTCCTCTATTCCTTTTCTTCGTGTTATAATAAATAAAATTGATAAATTATAAATTTCGTTTATAGTGGGTCATGCCCCGGGACTGGAGGAATCGTAATGTCATCTCGCAATTATATTGAAATTAATTTAGATACCATTAAGGAAGATTTGGCCGGCCTGAAGGCTTTGGCTCCAGGACGGAAAATTTTTGGCGTAATGAAGGCCAATTCCTATGGCCTTGGCGCGCAAGTGATTGCCAAGGAAATCGAAGACGAGGTTGATTTTTTCTGCGTTGCCCTTCCGGAGGAGGCGCAGGAGCTGATTGAACACCATGTTCGTAAGCCCATACTTTGCTTGGGCTATCTGCCAGACGAATGGATGGATTATTATGTTGAATTTCACGTTCGTCCGGCCATTTTTACTGTGGAAGCGGCTGAGAAGCTCAACGCCATTGCCAAAGAAAAAGGGACCATCGCCCCCGTCCATATTGCCCTTGATACGGGCCATACCCGGGTCGGCTTTATGTGGGACGATCCCGAGGTCTTTGAAAAGATCGGCAAGGTTTCCCGGATGGAAAACCTCCACATTGAGGGGATGTTCTCCCACTTCGCGACAGCCGATGAAGAAGAAACTTCCTTTATGTATGCGCAAAGAGACCGGTATCTTCAGGTTTCGAATGGGCTAAAGGAGCGCGGCATTGACATTGGGATCCGCCACCTTGCCAATGACGCCGGGGTCCTGCGGGCGGAAGAGGAAACGCTGATGGATGGGGTTCGGCTTGGCATTTCCCTCTATGGCGAGTCCCCTTCTCCTTATATGACAGAATTTATCCAGGCCCATAAGTCCATGGATCTCAAGCCGGTTTTCCAGTGGTACGCGGCGATTAACAATGTGAAAAAGGTCAAGGCAGGGGTTCCCGTCAGCTATGGCGGAACGTGGACAACGCCGAGGGAATCGATAATTGCCACCGTTCAAACGGGCTATGCCGATGGCTATAACCGCCTGCTTTCCAATAAAGGAACGATCATTGTCGGCGGAAAGAAGTGCCCGATCGCCGGAAGGGTCTGCATGGACCAGGTGATGGTGGATGTGACGGATGTCCCGGATGTGAAGATCGGAGACCAGGTCATTCTGCTGGGAAAAGATCCGAAGACCGGTGCGGAGATCAGCGCTCAGGAAATGGCAGATCTGTGCGGCACCATTAATTATGAAATTATGACGGATATTTCGAGCCGGGTCGATCGGCGCTATATCGGGAAAACAAAATCATTTGGTTAGGATCGGTTGAAAAGATCAACTGATTTTGATAAGGGCCTTGTGTTGAAGTTTTAAGAAAGGCTTCGCGCAACGGAAGAGTAGGAGGAAAAGATCCCTCGTTGGCTTCCCTGACCAAAAAAACGAGGGTAGGAGTCATTTTGATCGTAGGCCTTATGTGAACGATTTTTAAAAATTTATTTTAGGAGGCTACAGAAATGTTGGAATTTTTAGCAAAACTTGATGGCTGGGCTTGGGGTCCTGTTTTAATCGTCCTCATTCTCGGTACAGGCGCGCTCTTAACCGTCCGTCTGCGGGGTGTCCAATTCCGCAAATTTGGCTTTATTATGAAGAATACCCTCTTTAAGATGTTCGATAAGTCGAACCTCAAAGAGGGGGAGATTTCCCCTTTCGCCGCCCTGTCCACCGCTCTGGCCGCTACTGTCGGAACCGGTAACATCGTCGGCGTTGCCACCGCGATTATCACGGGCGGTCCTGGCGCCGTCTTCTGGATGTGGCTGGCAGCCCTGCTCGGTATGGCCACAAAATTCGCCGAAGTTTCACTGTCGGTGGCTTACCGAATCCGTGATGAAAAAGGCAACTGGGCTGGCGGCCCAATGTATTACATCGACCGCGGTCTTGGCCTTCCCTGGTTAGGCAAGATCTTTGCCTGCTTTGCAGCTCTGGCGACCTTTGGTATCGGCGACTCCACGCAGTCCAACGCCATTGCCGGCGTTCTGAAGACAAACCTGGGAATTAACCCGATCATCGTAGGCATTGTCCTGTCTGTCCTGGTCGCAATCGTCGTTATTGGCGGCATTCAGTCCATTTCCAAAGTTACCGAGAAGCTGGTTCCCTTTATGGCGGCTTTCTACATCGTCGGCGGAATTGCCGTCCTGATTGCGAACGCTTCTCATGTCGGCCCCGCCTTCGCGTCAATCTTTCAGCAAGCTTTCTCGACGAAAGCGGCCGCCGGCGGCGCTGCTGGTTCCATTATGGCGCTGGCGATGAGAGCCGGCATTGCCCGTGGCGTTTTCACGAACGAGGCTGGTCTTGGTTCCTCCCCGATCGCTCAGGCTTCGGCAACGACGGACCATCCTACCCGTCAGGGTATCTGGGGCGTCTTTGAAGTCTTCGTTGATACGATCCTCGTCTGCACCATCACCGCTCTGGTCATCCTCAGCTCCGGTGTTTTATCGAACCCCGGAATCACCGCTGATGTCGCTTCCGCTCACGCCTTCTCCACAGTCTTTAGCTGGGGCAAATACATCGTCACCCTCGGTCTGGTTTTGTTCGCGTTCTCGACCATCCTCGGTTGGGAGTACTACGGTGAAACCTCTGCCCGCTACCTCTTTGGCGCAAAGGTTTCAAAGCCTTACCGGGTTCTCTACATCGTTGTCTGCTTCTTAGGTACGCAGATGGATCTGGGGGTTGCCTGGACCGTCGCGAATATTTTGAACGCTTTCATGGCCTTCCCGAACCTTATCGGCGTCCTCCTCCTGAATGGAGATGTTGTCCGTCTGGCGAAAGACTTCTTCAATGATCCTGAACGGATTCGCAAGTCTCCCGAAGAATACAGAGATCTCTTAAAGGGCAAGGGGCTTGAGAAAAGCGTCAACTAAAAGCGCAAAGGAATAAACCAGCAAGAAGATATCAAGATTCATACCATCATCTACGTTGATTCATGAAAAGAATTTGATTCCCTTTTCTCTTCTTTCCTACTCTATCCTCTAAGATGAAAGCCAAGGCCTCTCCAGTTGGAGGGGCCTTGGCTTTTTCTGTTTTTGTGGTTGCGGGGGAAGACTTAGCTTCGGGCTGGATCTGGCCATACTAGGCCGGGGCTGGGCCAAGGGCATCGCGGGATTATTATGGGCTGGAGTTGGCCATTACGGGGCCGGAGCTTGGCCGAGGCGGCGGGCTTTCTGTGCATAAGCTTTGTGCGCCAAAGGGGAAGGCGGACCGAGACGAGGTGAATTGAAGCGACCTTCTGGCGGGAGATAAAGTGGGCCGGTACCCAAGAGGGAACCGAGAAGAGTAGTCTTAGATCGGAAGAGCACACGTCTGAACTCCAGTCACAA
>CABTZP010000086.1 GCA_902489375.1 uncultured Tissierellia bacterium
CCCCCCCCCCGCCGCCCCGGGGGGGGGGGCGGGAGGGGGGCTCCTTCTGAAATGGGAGATCATTGCAGTGAAAATGCTCAGGTTGGCAAAAGCCTCTGAGCTTCTTCGGAATTTAAGTGGGAATCTCCAAGTCGCCAAAAGCCACTTACGAAATTTAAGTGGGATTTCTAAAGTCTCAATTTCCCACTTACTATTTATAAGTGGAGAAAGGCAAGTCTTATTTTCCCACTTACCATTTTTAAGTGGAGAAAGGCAAGTCTTCATTTCCCACTTATCATTTTTAAGTGGAGTTTAGCAAGTCTTCATTTCCCACTTACCATTTTATAAGTGGAAAAAACCGAGTCTCAAATCTCCACTTAAATTTCGTAAGTGGGAAAAAGCAAGTCTTGGATTCCCACTTATTTTTCGTAAGTGGGAAAAAGCAAGTCTCGGATTCCCACTTACTTATCGTAAGTGGAAAAAGCTATGTCTTGGATTCCCACTTATTTTTCATAAGTGGAGAAAGTCAAGTCGCGTATTCCCACTTACATTTTGTAAATGGAAATTGACAAGACGCCCCCCACCGGGGCTCCTCGCTTCTCTACTCTTCCAGCTGCTTGTGAATATGTTCCAAGGTCCCGCTTTTTTTCATGGCCAGGGTGATCACGGCGGCAATGAAGGTCCCTACGCAGGTGCTGATCAGGAAGGGCCCTACGAAGGTAAAAAGCGCAGCATTCTTCCCCATAACAAGCTTGGCAATCGGATAGGACAGGATCCCGCCGATGATCCCGGTTCCGATGATCTCGCCTGCATAGGCGTAGGGGAGGGATTTTCCTTTCTGATAAAGAAGGCCGGATAAAAAAGCCCCGCACATGGAACCTGGAAAGGCCAGTAGGGTTCCTAGGCTAAAGATATTTCTTAATAACGAAGCAACAAAGGCGGAACCCACCGCATAGGCCGGACCCAGGATGATGGCGCCCAGGACGTTGATCAGGTGCTGGGTAGGCGAGGCCATCGCCCCAAAAACAGGGACATGGATAAATGAGCCCACCACAGAAAGCGCGGCAAAAATAGCGGCCAGGGTCAGCTTTTTACTGTTCACTTTTTTCATAAAAATCTCCTATCAATTCTTAATCAATATTTTCATTCATCTTTTTGATCAATTTTTCTTTTGCCAGAAAGCCAGGCACGCCAAAGAGCCAGACCCGCTAGAGGACCGGGTGCGCCTGAAAGGCGGGTGCGTCGAAAGGGCCGGCGCCTCAGAGAGCTGCACGCCAGAGGACCAGACCAGCCAGAGGGCCGGCGCACCTGAGGGCCGGGTGCGTCAAAGAGCCGAGCGCGCCGGAGGACCAGACCAGCCAGAGAGCCGAGCACGCCTGAGGGCCAGACCCGCCAGAGAGCCGAGCCTTCCCCTCAGCGAATCACCGGGAAATTCCCCTCAATGGCAAAGAGATGGTCCAGGGGACCAGATCCCTTTCCCAGGTCGAGCATCGAGGCCATGGCCATGGAAAGGAAGTTTTTCGCTTCCCGAATGCTTTCCGTGAGCGCCTTTCCCTTGGCCAGATTGCTGGCGATGGCCGAGGAAAGGGTGCAGCCGGTTCCGTGGGTATTGGGATTATCAATTCGTTTTCCCTCAAACCAGGTAAAATCTTTTCCGTCATAAAGAAGGTCGCTTGCGGCAAGATGGTCACTGACTTGGCCCTGCTGATGACCCCCTTTAATCAGAACGCTGGCCCCAAAACGGTCAAAAAGAATTTTTCCAGCCTCTTCCCGATCGGCATCCGTCTGAATTTTCTTTTGCGAAAGAATCTCCGCCTCCGGAAGGTTCGGCGTGATCAGATGGGCCAGCGGAAGAAGGTCTTTTTCAAGAGAAGCCATCGCCTCTTTGCTAAGGAGGGGTGTTCCGGTGGAAGAAGCCATCAAAGGATCAATGACGACCTTTCTTGCCGAATAGGTTTTCAGGGCCTCGCCCACAACCTGGATGAGGGGCGCGGAATAGACCATCCCGATTTTTACGGCATCAGGGAAAATATCCGAAAAAACCGCCTCCAACTGCTGACGTAAAATCAGCGGGCTGACCTCCATCAGCCCGGTAATGCCCATTGAATTTTGGGCGGTAATGGCCGTGATCGCGCAAAGGGCGTATACCCCGTGAGCCGTCATCGTTTTGATGTCCGCCTCAATGCCCGCGCCTCCGGATGAGTCGGAGCCAGCAATCGTCAGCGCCTTGGCAAGGGGCTTTCCCCTGTTCTTTTCCATGGAACTTCCTCCGTTTCTTTCTCTTCATGAGTCGTTTATACTATAATGCATTCGGAAGAAAAAGGAAAAGAGGAGGAATTGGAAATGAATATCTATTTGGATCTCTTTCTGACCTTTGCCAAAATCGGGGGATTCACCTTCGGCGGGGGCTATGCCATGCTCCCGATTCTCCAAAGAGAAGTGGTCGAAGACAAAGGCTGGGCAACCGAGCAGGAACTATTGGATTATTATGCCATCGGCCAATGCACGCCGGGCATTATCGCCGTCAATACCGCAACCTTTATTGGAAATAAGAAAAAAGGTCTGTTAGGCGGGATTGTCGCGACCCTGGGGGTAGTGACCCCTTCCCTGGTCATCATCATTTTGATTTCCGCCTTTTTGAAAAATTTTTCCCATATCGGCTGGATCCAGCACGCCCTTGGCGGGATCCAGATCTGCGTCTGCGTCCTGGTTTTTGACGCGGCCATGAAGCTGGCCAAAAAATCCCTGGTGGACCTTCCGGCCATCCTTCTTTTTATCGCCGTCCTGTTCTGCTCTCTTTTTACCTCAATTCAAACCTTTTTGCTTGTTCTTCTCTCCGGCCTTCTGGGACTGGTCGGAAAGACGATTGCAGAAAAAAAAGCCCCGAATAAGGAAGGAGGAAGGTCATGATTTTCCTTCGCCTTTTTTTCGAATTTTTTAAGACCGGCCTTTTTTCGATCGGAGGAGGGCTGGCCACCCTGCCCTTCCTTTACGAAATACAGGCCCATACCGGATGGTTCAGCGTTCAGGACGTCATCAACATGATCGCCGTTTCCGAATCCACCCCGGGACCTTTAGGGATCAATATGGCAACCTATGTGGGCTATATTGCCGCCGGGGTTCCTGGCTCGCTCGTCGCTGTCCTGGGGGAGATCACCCCGGCCATCTTCATCATTTACCTGATCAGCAAGTTTTTAGAAAAGTTTTCCGACAGCAAAGCCGTTCAGTACGCCATGTATGGCCTCCGCGCCGCCTCCGCCGCCCTGATTATGGCTGCGGGCTTTCTGGTAGCGAAAGTCACCTTCCTGAACCTGCCCCTTTTTAAACAAAGCGGCAATTTCCTGGATCTCATTAAGGTCCCGGCCATCCTCATGGGAATGGTCATTTTTCTGGTGTATAAAAAGACCAAAAAGCATCCCATTTACTATATCCTGGCTGCTGGCATCGCCGGCGTGATTTTTTCGATGTAGACCCAAAAAAGGAAAACAAGAAACGACCGCCGAGGGAAACTCCCTTGGCGGCCGTTTTTTTCGGCGTTTTGGGGCAGCGCGATCCCCCTAAATCTCCATAAAAGGCTCCCTATCTCTTACTGGCCTTTTCCATGAACTTTTTGTTGTCAATGATAAAGCGGTGATGAATTCCCCGGCCAACAAGGCCCGTTTCATCGTAAACCTCTGCTTTAAAGATGAGTTTCTTACGGTCGATTTCGGTAAGAACCGTCTGACAGGTAATTTTCCTGCCAATGGGCGTGGGCTGCAAATGTTCCACTTCGATGTAAAGGCCGACGGTCCCCTGCCCCTCCTCCAGATCGCCGGCGACAGACCGGCTCGCCGTATTTTCAATCAGGGCAACCATATTCGGAGTTGCGTAGACCGGCAAAAGGCCGCTTCCTGCCCGATCGGCTGTATTTTCTTCACTGACGATGACTTCGCCTTTTCCAATCTTTCCGATTTCCATATTTTCTCCTTTTCTTTTTTTTCAAACAGACTCGGCTTTTTCCTCTGGCAATTTGAAATTAATAGCCCAGGTCCTCATGAATCAGGATGACTTCATAGTCCTGACCGAAGGGTCTGGCCGCCAGGACCAGGTAAGCCCGACAGATTTTGTCCGGCGACTGGCAATGGAAGCATTGAATTTCCTCGCTGTCATGGCAGGGGGTAGAGATGGGAAACCGGCGGGCGGTTTTCGGCGCCGCCACTTCCTGGGCCCTAGCCATGGCGAAATCCAAATTCTTTGCCAGCTTGTTTTGACCGATAATCAGGTAGACCTTTTCATGGCCAAAGGCCTGGGAACTAATCCGATTGCCTGTCGCGTCAATGCTGACCATCTCCCCTGTTTCCGCCAGAGCATTGACCGAGGAAAGATAGATTTCCGCGTTCATCGCCGCCTTAAAAACTTCCTTTTGGCTCATCCCTTCCGCTGGCTTCCAGTGGGTGTAAAGGGTGTTTTTCTCCTTAAGCCGGTCCATAAGGCCCAGGGCATCCACGGTCATTGACCCCCCGAAACCAACGGTTTTTCCCTGAATTTTTTCCGTCAGATACTGGGCCGCCTCTTCTTTCGTTTGAAATTCCTGAACCGGGTAGCCCTTCTTTTCCAAGGCTTTTTTGACTTTGGTAAAATCAGTCATTGCCTTCTCCTTTCTATTTTCTTGCCATCTCGACCATAGCGCAAGCCGTCAGCTGAATCGCTCGAATGAGCTTCTCCAGCTCCAGATTTTCATCCGACTGATGGTTAACATCGACTTCCCCAGGAAAAATTGGCCCAAAGGCGACCATGTTGGGAATGGACTTGGCATAGGTCCCTCCCCCAATCGCCAAAGGCTCCGCCTTTTCCCCAGTCCCTTCCTGATAGACTTTCATCAGCTTCTGAATGAGGAGAGAATCCTTGGGGACGTACAGGGGATCGCTGGTGTCCAGTGAAAAAAGCGAAATCCCATAGGGCTGGAAAGCCTCTTGTAAAGCCTTTTGAATCTGGACCGGATCTCCATTTTTGGGATAGCGGATATCTAAGTGAAAACAAAGGTCCTTTCCATCAAAAAAGATGGTCCCGGGATTTACGGTCGTTTCCCCAGTTTCCTCATCGAAAGCGTAGAATCCCAGAGATCTGCCCGTCCGGTCCTTCCCGATTTTCTCATTAAAAAAGTCGATGACCTTCTGGAAGTCTCCCCCGATTTCCAGGTCCGCAACCGCTTCCGTTAAGAGGGTAATGGCGTTTACGCCCAGATGGGGAAGACTGGCATGGGCGCTTTTTCCCGTCGCTTCAATCACCGTTTTTCCGTCCTCGATGGAAACGCGAACGCCCTTTTTCTCGGGGAGGGGGTGGGATCCTTCAAGGACCAGCCGACAGCGGAGAGGAACGATGTTCGAAGCCGTTCCGCCCTGAAATTCCAATACTTTGATCTTTCCCTGCCGGGCATTGGCAATCCCAAGGAAGGGAAAAACCATGCCTTTTTCAAAAAAGATCATCGGATACTGGGCATCCGGGGTGATCCCCATGACCGGAAGCTCTTCTCCCTTATCCACATAATGCTTGACCCCCTTAGACCCGGTCTCTTCGTTGGTTCCAAACATGACCCGGATCCTTCGGTCAATGGGAATCCGAAGGTCCCGGATAGCCCGAAGGCCATAGATGGCCCCGATCGTAGATCGGAAGAGCACACGTCTGA
>CABTZP010000087.1 GCA_902489375.1 uncultured Tissierellia bacterium
ATGCCGGGCAAGGTCAACCCCACCCAGATTGAAGCGATGGCCATGGTTGCGGTTCGGGTTATGGGGAATCAAACTTCCCTGACCATTGCCAATTCACAGGGAAACTTTCAGCTAAACGCCTATCTTCCTCTTTTCGCCCAACTGATCTGGCAGTCGATCCGCCTGCTTTCTGACACGATGGACTCTTTTACTGAACGCTGCCTCAAAGGAATGGAAGTCTGCACAAAGAAAATGGAAGAGAATTTGGAGAAAAGTTTGATGACCGCAACTTTTCTTAATCCCTATTTAGGCTATGACCAGACCACGAAAATAGTAAAAAAGGCTGATCAGGAAGGAAAGAGCATCCGAGAGGTGGTTCTGGAGGAGGGCCTTATGAGTGAAGAAGAATTTGACCGGCTCTTTAATCCGCAAAAGATGACACGCCCGCGGAGCCGGGAAGAGGAGGAAAAATAAAAGGCTTCTTGAGAACAAGGATCTTTTTCGCACTGATTCTTTAGGCCTCTTTTTATGAGTATAATATTGTAGAAGAAAGTCCCTTATGATAATGTCGAACGCCTTGGGAGGATGGATTCAACTTGACAAGCCAGCTTTGGAATGAAGAAAACTTAGAGGCCATGGAGGTCTCTGCACTTTTTGGAGAATTGGATCAAAATAAAAAACTGATTGAAGAGCGTTTAGCCGTTCATATTCTCTATCGAGACGGAAGGCTTTGGGTAGAAGGGGAAGAAGCTGATGTTTCAGCCGCACTCTCCATTTTACAATCCATGATCAAAATTGTTCGCCGGCAGGATTTTATTACCCGGCCGGAAGTGGAATATCTCATTCGTATGCAAAATCAGGACGCTCAGGTACCGGTCGAGGAAATCATGGAAAATGTCATTATTACGACTGCCCATGGTCGGCCCATTCGGCCAAAAACGCTCGGTCAAAAAAAATACATTGATGATATTAAAACCCACGGCTTTACCTTTGGGATTGGACCGGCGGGAACGGGCAAGACCTATTTAGCCGTTGCCATGGCGGTCAAGGCTTTTAAAGCCAATGAAGTGAATCGAATTATTTTAACCAGGCCAGCCGTTGAAGCCGGAGAGAGCCTGGGCTATCTTCCCGGGGACCTGCAGGAAAAATTAGACCCCTATCTTCGGCCTTTATATGACGCCCTTTTTGAAATCCTGGGCCATGATAATTATATCAAGCTCAAAGAAAGGGGACAGATTGAAGTGGCTCCCCTGGCTTATATGCGGGGAAGGACCCTGGATAATTCCTTCATCATTCTGGATGAGGCCCAAAACACAAGCATCCAGCAGATGAAGATGTTTTTAACCCGTTTGGGCTATGGGTCTAAGGCGGTAATTAACGGGGATGTGACGCAAATCGATCTTCCAAAAGGAAAGCGGTCCGGCCTTCAAACCATCCAGCGGATTTTAAAGGACGTCGATGGAATTTCTTTTTGCTATTTCAACCGGGCCGATGTCGTCCGCCATCCCCTCGTTCAGCGGGTGATTGACGCTTTTTCCCTTTATGAAAAAAAGGAAGAAGAGGAAGAAAAAAAGAAAGCTGAGCAAAAAGCCCAGGGACCGGAAAAGTCTTCTATAGAATGGAAAAGAGAAAATGGCGGTCAGGCTAAAGGCGGACGCACATGGCCTGATCAAAAAAGGAAAAGCAGGTGAAGAAGTGGACCTTGAAATCGATAACCGGGACCCCGACTTAGCGTTGACCGAAGAAAGAAAAAAACTTCTTGAATCCGCGTTATTAGCGGGAATATCCTATGAAAAAGTGCCAGAGGATATCGAACTCTCCCTTTCTTTTGTGACCGGGGATGAAATTCGTTTGCTGAACCGGAATTATCGGGGAGTCGATCAGGAAACGGACGTCCTCTCCTTTCCATTGTATGAAAAAGAGGAAATTTGGAAAAAAATTCAAAACAGGGAAAGCTTCCCGGCAGGGGATATTGTCCTCAATCAGGACCGGATCCGAGAACAGGCCCTTGAATTTGGCCATTCAGAAGACCGGGAAGCTGCTTATCTTGCGGTTCATTCCTTCCTTCACCTTTTAGGATATGATCATATGGAAAAAGAGGATAAAAAAGAGATGCGGGCCCATGAAGAAGCGATTTTAAGAGAAATTGGCCTTTCTCAGGAAGACCTGGGCCTGGAGAAGGATCCGCTTTTCCCAGAGCCGGCCCCCTTCAAATCGGGGTTTTGCGCTGTCATTGGCCGGTCAAATGTTGGAAAATCCACATTTTTAAATGGTATGATGGAACAAAAACTCTCCATTATCTCCAATAAACCACAGACCACCCGAAACGATATTCTTCTAATCTATACAGATTCCCGGATGCAGGTGATTTTTACCGATACGCCGGGTATTCAAATTCCTAAAAATGAACTGGGCAAGGCAATGATCAAAATGAGCCGAAAAGCCCTCCAAGGGGTGGACCTTTGCATTTATATGACAGATCTTGAACGGGGACCAGGCAAGATGGACCTTCAAATCCTGGAAAAGCTTAAAGAGCAAAAGGAAATCCCGATGATTGCCTTGCTGAATAAAGAAGATCTGGCTTCGCCGGAAAATCTCCAGGAGACGCTTTCTTTTTATGAGCGTCTGGGTCTTTTTCAAAAAGTGATCTGCCTTTCTGCCATCAAAGAGGAAAAACGAGAAGAGGTAAAGGAGGCAATCTACGAGCTCCTCCCGGAAGGTCCCATGTACTACCCGGAAGAGATGGTCACCGACCGGCCGGTGCGCTTTATGATCAGTGAAATCATCCGGGAAAAGTGCCTGAAAAACCTTCAAAAAGAAGTTCCTCATGGGGTGGCCGTGGAGATTCGAGCGATGTCCTATCGGGAGGGGGATACGATGGCCGATATAGACGCGGAAATCATCGTGGAAAAACAATCCCATAAGGGCATTGTCATTGGAAAAGAGGGAAAAAAGCTCAAAGTGATCGGTATCCAGGCCCGAAAGGAAATTGAAAAACTGACCGACTGTCCGGTAAACCTTCGTCTCTTTGTCAAGGTTCGGGAGAATTGGCGAAAAGATAAGAAAAAAGTAAAGCAATTCGGCTATGACGAATCGTCTTAGTCAAATTCAGGCCCTGGTCCTGATGAGCCATGATTTTCAGGAATCCTCCAGGATGGTTGAAGTCTTTACCCGAGAAAAAGGCAAACTGACCCTGGTTTGCAAGGGAGCCAGACGAAATAAAAGCCCGCTTTTAAATTTGACCGAGCCCTATATTGAAGCGGAGATGAACCTGATTGAAGGCCGATCTTCCTATTATTTGAAAGATGGCCATATCACCGATGCGCATTTGGGACTCCGCAAGTCCGTTCGCAGGATGGGCCTTGCGGCTTTTAGCGCGGAGCTGGTTAGAGCTGTCCTTTTTGAAGGCGCTGACGAAGAACTTTTCGATTTTTATCAGGCCTTTTTAAAGGTGGCAGACCAGGCTCCAGATCAGGCGGCAACTTCTCTTGCCGGTGCTTTTCTCTTGAAATTATCCAGTCTGATCGGCTTTCGGCCAAGTCTGGGCAGGTGTTTAGTTTGCTCGAAACGGATCCAGCCTCCCTGTACTTTTGACTTAGTCGGGGGAGGGATGATATGCGAGCATCATCAGGGCCAAGGCCCCAAAATTGAACAGGAAGTCTATGACGAGCTTACGGACTATATTTTAAAAAGCTTTGAAGAAATCGCGAGAAACGATGAAAACAGGAAGGAAGCAAGCCAGAAAGGGGCGGCCGGTCTTGCCTTACAATATTTTCAGATTCATACTGAACGAAATGGCTTAAAATGCGTGAATTTGCTGCAAAGCCTTCACGTTTTATGATACAATCGGCGAAGAAATGAAGGAGGAGATATGGACTTACAAAGTATGATCATGGACTTGCAGCAGTATTGGGCAAAGCAGGGCTGCGCAATCCTGGAGCCTTATGATGTGGAAAAAGGGGCAGGGACGATGAATCTGCACACCTTCCTTCGGACCCTGGGGCCGGAGCCTTGGCGGTGCGTATATGTTGAGCCATCTCGGAGACCGGCTGACGGACGCTATGGACAAAACCCCAATCGTCTTTATCAGCACCATCAGCTTCAAATTATCCTAAAGCCCGCGCCCGATAATATCCAGGACATCTATCTAAAGAGTCTGGAAATCCTCGGCTTGGACCTTAAGGCGCATGATATCCGCTTTGTTGAGGATAACTGGGAATCGCCAACGCTCGGCGCCTGGGGAGTGGGCTGGGAAGTTTGGCTGGACGGAATGGAGATTACGCAGTTCACCTATTTTCAGCAAGTAGGCGGGCTTCCGACCGATATTGAATCCGGGGAAATCACCATGGGACTGGAACGGATTGCCATGTATATCCAAGGCGTCAATAACGTCTATGACCTTCAGTGGAATCAGACCCTGAAGTACGGCGATCTCTTTAAAACCAACGAATACGAACAGTCTAAATATTCCTTTGAAACGGCCGATGTCGACCTTCTTCATCATCTTTTTGAAGTCTATGAAAAAGAAGCGCTCAAGCAGCTTGACCTAGGTCTGGTCATCCCGGCTTATGACTACGTATTAAAGTGCTCGCACACCTTTAACGTTTTAGATGCCCGGGGAGCCATTGCCGTCTCAGAAAGGGCGCATTACATTTCCAGGGTTCGACAGTTGGCCAGAAAGACCGCTGAAACCTATGTGAAGCAAAGAGAAGATGCTGGCTTCCCCCTTTTACCCAAGGAGCATGCAGATGAATAAATATTTTGTTGAAATTGGCGTGGAAGAGTTTCCTTCCCGCTTTATCCCGTCGACGAAAGACCAGCTTAAAAACAATCTGGAAAAGTTATTAAGAGAAAAAGAAGTTTCCTTTGAAGCGATTCGGGTCACTTCGACTCCCCGACGTTTTGCAATCTGGGTGGACGACATCAAGTCTGAGGACAAAGTCAAGGAAGAAATTGTCCGCGGCCCTTCAGCGAAGGCCGCCTTCGATCAGGAAGGCCATCCCTCAAAAGCTCTGGAAGGCTTTATGAAGGGGAAGGGCATTTCCCTTGATCAGATTTACACCGAAGATATGGGAAAGGGGGAATACGTCTTCGCCCGCATCCCCAAGGCCAGGGTCTCGATTGAATCAGTGCTAAAAGAAGCGGTTCCTGAGGCCATTCGTCAGGTGACCAACCCCAGGGCCATGCGATGGGGAGGAAAGAATCTT
This sequence comes from uncultured Tissierellia bacterium, assembly GCA_902489375.1. GTDB lineage: Bacteria > Bacillota > Clostridia > Tissierellales > Peptoniphilaceae > CABTZP01. The sequence goes on from CABTZP010000087.1 coordinate 5,187, forward strand.
CGCTTCCTTCGACCGATTCGCTGGATCGTTTCTTTATACAATGATCAGGTCCTTTCCTTTGCTTTCGAAGGCATTCCCGTGGGAAGGATAACCCGTGGCCATCGTTTTTTAGGCAGTCAGGAAATTGAGATCCAAAAAATAGATGACTATGAAAAAGTTCTGGAACAGAACGGTGTTATTGTTGATGAAGAAAAAAGACGGGATATCATCGTTCGCGGACTTAACCGGGAAGCCCGGCAGTTCGGCGGTTTTCCGATGAAAGACCCGGAGCTTTTGGAAGAGGTGGTCTATATTGTCGAATATCCCACTGTTTTTGTTGGGAAGATTCCTGCGGACTACCTTTCTCTGCCCTCAATCACATTTTCAATCCCATATCCATCTCCATTACGGACCGACAAAAAGTAAGGAAGGAGCTTTCCTCCATC
>CABTZP010000088.1 GCA_902489375.1 uncultured Tissierellia bacterium
CAGGAAAAGCGGGACTCTTCTTTTCCCACTTACGAAATACACTTACGAAATATAAGTGGGAAAGTGAGACTTGTCTTTTTCCACTTACGAAATATAAGTGGAAAAGTGAGATTCGTTTTTTTCCACTTACAAAATTTAAGTGGAGAAATGGGACTCGCTTTTTTCAACTTACGAAATATAAGTGGGAAAGTAAGACTCGTCTTTTCCAACTTATAAAATTGTAAGTGGGAAATTAGGATCTGTTTTTTACCACTTAAAAATGATAAGTGGAAAAATAAGTCTTGCTTTTTTCCACTTAAAAGTGGTAAGTGGGAAATGAAGACTTAACTTATTCCACTTAAATTTCGTAAGTGGCTTTTGGCGACTTCAGAAATCGCACTTAAATTTCGTAAGTGGCTTTTGGCGTCTTTAGAAATCCCCCTTATATGCCATCAGTGTTTTTGTCGACTCGGACCTTCCCACTGAAGTCCCCAACCCTAGTTTTGGAAGGAGGAGAAGGAGCCCGCCCCCGGCCCCGCCAGCGTCCGCGTTTCCTTATGGTAAAATGAAAAAAACCCAAGGAGGAAACCATGGCCCAATACATCATGTCCCTGGACGCTGGAACCAGCTCCAGCCGCTGCATACTCTTCAACCACGCCGGTGAAATCCAGGCCAGCGCCCAAAAAGAAATCACCCAATTCTTTCCCCAGCCCGGCTGGGTCGAAGAAGACCCCAAAGAAATCTGGTCCACCATGATCGGTGTGATTATGGAGGCCATGGCCAAAGCCGGCGCCGACGCACGGGAGATCGCCGCCATCGGCATTACCAACCAGAGAGAAACGACCATCCTCTGGGAGAAAGAAACCGGGGAGCCCATTTACAATGCCATCGTCTGGCAATGCCGAAGGACCACCGACAGGATCCGAAAAATTGTCCAGGAGGGCATGGGGGAGATGATCCGGGAAAAAACCGGCCTCGTCCCTGACCCCTACTTCTCCGCCAGCAAAATTTCCTGGATCCTGGACCAGGTCCCCGGCGCCCGCCTCCGGGCCGAAAAAGGGGAGATCCTCTTTGGAACCGTTGAGACCTGGCTGATTTACAAGCTTTCCGCCGGAAAGGTCCACGTCACTGATTATTCCAACGCCTCCCGGACCATGCTCTTTAACATCCACAGCCTCAGCTGGGACGAGGACCTCCTCCGCCTCTTTCGGATTCCCCGGCCGGTCCTTCCGACTGTTCAGCCCTCCTCCCATCGTTATGGCCATGCCGAACTTCTCGGCTGGAAAGTCCCCATCGCGGGAGCCGCCGGAGACCAGCAATGCGCCCTCTTCGGCCAGGCCTGCTTCCAGCCTGGCGAAGCCAAAAACACCTACGGAACCGGTGCCTTCCTTTTGATGAACACTGGCCAAAAGCCGATTACTTCGGCAAATGGACTCCTCACAACCATCGCCTGGGGCCTCGAAGAAGGAAAAGTCACCTACGCCCTGGAAGGCTCCATCTTCGTCGCCGGCTCCTCCGTCCAATGGCTTCGTGACCAGCTTCGGCTGATCGACTCCGCCGAAGACACGGAATATTTGGCGAGAAAAGTTCCCTCAACCGAAGGCGTCTACGTTGTCCCCGCCTTCACTGGCCTCGGCGCCCCCTACTGGGACCCTGACGCGCGGGGGATCATCATCGGCCTCACCCGCGGAACCAACAAATATCACATCATTCGCGCAACCCTGGAATCTCAGGCCTACCTTTCCTATGACGTGCTCATGGCTATGGCTGGGGATCTGGGTAAACCCCTTAAGGTCCTCAAGGTCGACGGTGGCGCCGCCGCCAACAATTTCCTTATGGAATTTCAGGCCGACCTGGTCCAAAGGCCGGTCATCCGCCCGAAAATCGTGGAAACAACTGCCCTTGGCGCCGCCTATTTCGCCGGCCTTGCCGTAGGCTACTGGCAATCCCTGGAAGAAATCAAGGAAAATGGGGACATTGACCGGATCTTCCAGCCAAAAATTTCCCCTGCGGACCGGGATCAATTAGAAGAAAATTGGAAAAAGGCCGTCGCCCGGACCTTTCACTGGGCCAGGGAAGTCCAAGGCTAGGATAAGCGGCCGACTTTCTCACCCCCTTTTTTACGAAGAATTTTTTTCAGGGCAATCTTCCCCATCCACCCTCTTCCCCAAAAAAAGGTTACAAATTTCCCTCAAAACATTTACAATCTGTAACTTTATGGCTATAATGATCATACAAGTAGCTGAAATTGTAGCGAATTTTGCTTGGAAAAGGTCAAAATGGAGAGATAGAGATGAAAAACCTAGGGAAAAAATGGATCGCGCTGGTTCTTGTGCTGGCATTTTGCCTGACCCTCTGGGGAGGATCAGGGCCGGTTTACGCGGAAGAGGAAACAAAAGTAGACAAGGATTGGTTTGTCGCCGTGTTTTTTAGAAATACAACGGAATCTGATGTTGATAAAAAGCTGTGTCTAAAGGTCTATAAGAAAAATGCCGAAGGAAAACTTCAGCCAATTGAAACTGGCTATAACAAAAAGGATGATCTGGAAATCTATAATGCCTACAAGGCCCTGATGACCTCTCCTGATGCCAAAGACCTCGCATGCGCCCTGAGCCGGGGAGATCGGAAAGACACCTATTTTGACGGAAAAGAAGAGTTTCAAATAAAATTTAAAAACCCCAACGACGATTTCGAAGCGGCCCAGCTTGTCCTATTCCGGGACTTTTCCTACTTTTCCAACAGTTTCCTGCCCGACCAGGAAAAATTTGAAAAAGATACAGATTGGGAACGTCCAGAAACTCGTCCGAAAATGAACCTTACCTTATATAAAGATGTGCGATATAAAGATGTGCGAATTGAAAAAGATAAGGACGAGGTCTCTCCCCTCAGGCTGGGAGAATTCGGACAGGCGGACTGGACCCTTCGCTCGGCCATCCCCAGGTTGAACCTGAAAAATGCCAATGCTAATGCCGAAAAAGATGTTCAGAAGTTTTTGGAAGAGGGAAGCAGCGGATGGCCCTATACCATCAAAGCGGAAACCAAAGATAAGGATCCCGCATCCCTGATCGCCCTTTCCAATGGGACAAAATTGACCCTTTACAGTGTGAATCTGGACGGAGAGGGGAAGACGCCCCTGATCCAGGTCGCCAAAGGAGAAAAAGACACAATCAAAGTTAAAGGGCAAGATGGAAAAGAAACCGATCAGACCATCGAAAAAATCAATACCCTTCTCCTCCTGGGCAATGTTACCCTAAAAAATGGCAAGGGAGAAAAAGTCTCCGGCGGCATTGAAATGGGTAGAGGTCTTTCTGATGATGACAAGCAAAATACGTTGACCATTAAAAAAGACAAAGACACGATCAGTGAGCTTCTGCACGCCTTAAACGATCTCGCTGATAAGCAGGAAAATAAAGACCTGGGCACGAAGATCACAGGCGAAGATCTTGAAAAGAACCTAAAAACCATGAATGAAAAGGGGAAAATTTTCAGGGACAGCGTCTTTGAAAAAAACCTGACCGCCGCCTCCGGCGGGGCCATTCATATCCAGGAAAAGATCCAGGCCAGCATTTCCAATGCCCAATTCACGAGAAACAAGGCGAAAGAATTCGGCGGGGCCATTCAAATCGAAAAAAACGAAAGGGTCGAGATCAAGGACGCCAAATTCAATGAAAATAAGGCGGGAAAGAGCGGCGGTGCGATTTCATCCGCCGCCGACATGGCCATGACAAAAACCGACTTGGTCAAAAATAAGGCCGCCAATAACGGCGGTGGCCTCTACTTGACTTCGGACAAGGAAAGCGCCATTGATCAGTCTACCTTCAAGGGCAATGTCTCCACCAGCGGCGGCGGCCTCTGGGTAAAAAAGGTGAAGATCACGGATACGCTCTTTGATGGCAATAAGGCCAAAAACTGGGGCGGGGCCATTTACAAGGATCCCTTGAAGCTCGATCATCCCCAGTATGATGACATCAGTACGGATGAAAAGACCAAATTTACCAACAACAGCGCCGAGCCCTACCTCTATTATCCGGAAAAAATCACAGATCTTTCCGCCGACCCCGATTCTCACCTTACAAGCAATCCGACCTTTACCCTGACCTCCATTGATGGAAAAGAGGTCAATAAGAATAACTATACCCCGGTCAACAATTATGACATCAGCTATGGCTATCGGCTGGGCATCTATGATCCGAACGGGGGAGAAGGGACCATCAAAAAAACGAAACTGGAATCAGGCGAGGATGTCCAGCTGGAAAAATCCACCTTTACGAAAAAAGGCGCCCGTTTCATTGGTTGGAACACCCAGGCCGATGGGAAGGGAAAGAGCTTTAAGGAAACGGATAAAATCAAAAAAGAGGAGGTGGAAAGCCTGGTCAGCAAGAATACGGACGGCAGTCTCACCCTCTACGCCCAGTGGGAAAATCTTGAAAATGTGATAGGAAAAATCCCATCCCTTTCCAAGACCATCACGGGCGACAAGCCGGAGAAAAGGGATGCCTTCAAGTTCCGACTCGTGGCCGACGAAAAGCAGCCCATGCCCGGCGGTTCCGAAGGTAAGGAAGCGACCCTTTCCATCACCGGTCAAGATGAGAAAGCCTTTGAACCGATTGAATTTCCCCCGCTCAAGGACGGAGAAAAAAAGGTCTACACCTACCGGGTTTCCGAAGAGAATGGCAAGCTCTTTGGCTACACCTACGACGATCACACCTATAAAATCCGTTTCACTTTGACCGCTGATAAAGATGGCAAAGCCAAGCTTGACCGGGAGATCACCCGCAATAACATTGCCTATACCAAGGACACCCTAAACTTTGAGAATAGCTTCTCCACCTCCCAAAAGACCAAGCAGGAAGAGGAGAAGAAGAAGGAAGAAGAAAAGAAGAAAGAGGAAGAAAAGAAGAAAGCGGCCAAAAAAACCGAACCAACCGCCGCCGACGCCAAAAAGATTGCCGAAGAAGCCAAGAAAATAGCGGAGGAAGCAAAGAAAACTGCCCAACAGGCCAATTCTGCCGCCGCCGAAGCTGTAAAGGTTGTCAAAGTCAGCAAGAAGAATGGCAAAAACAGCAACCCCAGCACCGGTGACCCCTTCCGTGTCCCCTTCTTAACCCACTTCATGAGCCGAGGCTCCGTCCTCCGCACCCAAAACGAATAACCCTCCTCAAAATCAATAGAGACAGAAAAATCCCCCGTCCGCCACGCCGGGGGATTTTTCTATGGCGGGGCGGGGAGGCGATAAGCAGCATGACGGGACGGCCTGGCGTATTGCGGCAAAGCGGAATGGGGTCTCGTCGCAGCGAGGTGGTCTGGCGACATGGCGGAGCCTGGCGCGAAGCAGCATGGCGGGGCCTGCCAGCTTTCGAAATAGAAGTGGAGATATAAGATTTGCCTTTTTCCACTTATGAAATTTAAGTGGGAATCTGAGACTCGTCTTTTTCCACTTACGAAATTTAAGTGGAGA